>NZ_PSUV01000008.1:0-130603 GCF_002931985.1 Rathayibacter sp. AY1H2
AAATTGGCATTGAACATAGTGCACGCTGTTGAGTTCTCAAGAATCGGACACATCCCGCCTCCACACCAGAACGGTGCTTCACAACGAAAGTGATCGAAGATAATGTTGCTTGCGTTATACGCGTCTTCTCGGTAGACTAGGAGAAGTTTCTTTCTCCCTGTCGCCGTGGCAACTTGTATAACTTAGCACATCCGCAGGCCGTGTCAAATCCGGCTTCTTCGCGATGCCGTCACGCTCATAGGCGCTCCGACGTTGCTCGGTTCAGGACCTGAGTCCTGCGCCGGGCGGCGAAGTTGCTGGATCCGAGGAATCCTGCGAAGGCTTTACATCCGTGCGGCAGACCTGCTCCGAAAAGCTGTCTTGCCGAGTGGATGGTCCCGATTGAGGCCGGGACGTAGGAGCTGCTGCTCTTTCCGTTTCCCTGCGGCCTTTGTGGCGACTCGGAATAAGTTACGCAGCGATCGCGGTGCTGTCAAACGACGGGCCGAAATCGCACATCCCGGGCGTGTCGGGATCAGGGGTCCTCCCCGTCGGCGCCCGGTTCCGCGGGCGGATCCGGGGTCCGAGCCGGCTGCATCGGACCGAGGCGGGCACCCGCGCGCGCGGGATCCGACTCCACCGAGTGGAAGGACCCTCCCCGATAACGACGAGGAGCGCGCGACCCGGATCGCTCCGGTACCGCGCGCTCCTCGAGGGGATGCCGGGACTACGCCCCGATGCCGACCGCCTCGGGGGAGACGTCCGCATCGGGAGCCGAGGGCTCGAGCGCCTCGGCGACGCGCTGCGAGAGCGACGAGTCGACGTTCGCCCAGTACTGGAGCACGCGCTGCCGCAGCTCCGGACGGGTGACCTTCGACACGTGGCCGGCGATGTTCGCGACCAGGCGGGCGCGCGCGTCGTCGTCGAGGACCTCGCGGTAGAGCGTCCCCGCCTGACCGAAGTCGTCGTCCTCCGGGTGGAGGGTCGCCGCGGCGCGCGTCAGCTCGCCGTCGGTCTCCCAGCCGGCCGACTCCGCCGCCCGGGCGGGATCGGCGTGGGCGCCGCCCATCGTGTTCGGCGCGTAGACGGGCACCTCGGTCTTCTGGAAGTCGAACCGCATGGGGCCGTCCTTCGAGTACGAGTGCACGGGCGACTTCGGCGCGTTCACCGGCAGCTGCGCGTGGTTGGTCCCCACGCGGTAGCGGTGCGCGTCGGCGTAGCTGAAGATGCGCGCGAGGAGCATCTTGTCGGGGCTGGCCGCGATCCCGGGCACGAAGTTCGAGGGGGCGAACGCCGCCTGCTCGATCTGCGCGAAGTAGTTCTCGGGGTTCCTGTCGAGCGTCATGGTGCCGACCTGGATCAGCGGGTAGTCCGAGTGGGGCCAGACCTTGGTGAGGTCGAACGGGTTGAACCGGTAGCTCTTCGCGTCCTCGTACGGCATGACCTGCACGGACAGCGTCCACGAGGGGAAGTCGCCGCGGTCGATGGCGGAGGACAGGTCGCGGATGTGGAAGTCCGCGTCCTCACCGGCGATCTGGTCGGCCTGCTCCTGGCTCAGGATCTCGACGCCCTGATCGGTCTTGAAGTGGTACTTGACCCAGAAGCGCTCGCCGGCGGCGTTGATCCACTGGTAGGTGTGCGAGCCGAAGCCGTCCATGTGCCGCCACGAGGAGGGGAGGCCGCGGTCGCCCATGAGCCATGTGACCTGGTGGGCCGACTCGGGCGAGAGGGTCCAGAAGTCCCACTGCATGTCGTGGTCGCGCAGGTGGCTGCCAGGCAGCCGCTTCTGCGAGCGGATGAAGTCGGGGAACTTGATGCCGTCGCGGATGAAGAAGACGGGGGTGTTGTTGCCGACGAGGTCGTAGTTGCCCTCGCTCGTGTAGAACTTCAGCGCGAAGCCGCGGGGGTCGCGCCAGGTGTCGGGCGAGCCCTGCTCGCCGGCGACCGTGGAGAACCGCGCGAGCATCTCGGTCTCGACTCCGGGCTGGAAGAGCGCGGCACGCGTGTAGGCGCTGACGTCGGCGGTGGTGGTGAAGCGTCCGAAGGCTCCGCCGCCCTTGGCGTGGACGACCCGCTCCGGGATGCGCTCGCGGTTGAACTGGGCCAGCTTCTCGACGAGGTAGTGGTCGTGGAGCGCGAGGGGTCCGTCGGCTCCGACGCTCAGCGAGTGGTCGTCACTCGCGACCGGTGCTCCGGAGTTCGTGGTGGTGAATCGTTCCTCGGTCATGTTCCTCCTGTCGGCGAGGGGCACGTAGCCCGCCGCTGCGGTGTAGCGGATGTCGGTCAGTGGGCCAGGGCCAGGCAGTCGGGGCAGGTGCCCCAGAACGTGACGTCGGCGGTGTCCACGGCGAAGCCGCTCGCGGTCTGCGGATGCAGGCACGGCGCCTCCCCGACGACGCAGTCGACGTCGGCCACGGCCCCGCAGCGCCGGCACACCACGTGGTGGTGGTTGTCGCCGACCCGCAGCTCGAACCGGCGGGGGTGGCCCTCCGGCTCGATGCGGCGGACGATCCCGGCGTCGGTGAACGCCGAGAGCACTCCGTAGACGGCCTGGGCCGAGGCCTCGGGGAGGCCCTCGCGCACTCGGGCCAGGACCGCGTCGACCCCGGAGTGCGGGTGCTCCTCGAGAGCGAGGAGCACCGCGCGCCGGGTGGCGGTGACCTTGAGCCCGGAGGCTCGGAGCCGCTCGTCCACTGTCGTCATGCCGAGGACACTACCCGAGTTGTCTTGAGCGGATCAAAACAACGGGCGGCGTGGCGCGCTCGTCCGGGTGAACGGCCGGGAACGCTCCGGCGGCCCCGCGGAGGCTCCGATCAGGCGACCGGACCCTCGACCAGCACGACCTGGGCGGAGCGGGCGGCGCCCGCGGTGTCGGTCCACGAGATCGTCACCGACTCCCCGGGCTCGCGCTGCGCGAGCGAGGCGGACAGCTGGTCGGCCGAGGCGACGGCGACCCCGTCGACCGCGGTGACGACGTCCCCCGCCTCGAGGCCCGCCTGCGCGGCCGGCCCGCCCTCGACGACTCCGCCGATCACGGCGCCGGACGCGGTGGTCGCGAGCGCGCGCGAGGTCGGCGACGCGGTGCCGGAGGAGAGGGAGACGCCGAGGAAGGCCGGGTAGCCGATCTCGACGGTGGCCGTGTCGGCGCCCGCCTCGATGGTGGCGACGATGTCCAGGGCCTTCGAGATCGGGATCGCGAAGCCGGTGATGTCGGCCGTCCCGCTGGAGGCGGCGGTGTCCATCCCCACGACGCGGCCGGCGGAGTCGACGAGCGGGCCGCCGGAGTCGCCGGAGACGATGTCGGCGTCGGTCTGGATCAGCCCGGTCAGCGTCTCGGCGGAGATCCCCGACTCGGAGCGGGTGGTGATCTGCTGATCGAGACCCGTGACCGTGCCGGTGGCGGCGACCAGGTCGCCCGTCCCTCCCGCGTTGCCGACGGCGGTCACGGTGTCGCCCACAGCGACCCCGTCCGTGTCGAGCGAGGCGGGAGTGAGGCCGGAGGCGTCCTCCAGCTGCAGGACGGCGACGTCGTTCGTCGCGTCGGTGCCGACGACGCGGGCGGTGTAGCTGCGGCCCGTCGACTCCACCGTGACCGAGATCGCGGTGGCGCCCTCGACGACGTGGTTGTTGGTGAGGATCATGCCGTCGGAGGTGAGGATCATGCCGGTGCCGGCCGAGCGGGCGCCCTGGTAGGTGAGCTCGGAGGTGATCGTGACCACGCCGGCGGTCTGCGCGGTGCTCGCGGCCACGGCGTCGGTCGCGCCGGTGGCCGGCTCGGAGGCGGAGGAGCCGCCCTGCATCGACCCGTACGCGGAGGAGCCGCCCTGCGTCGATCCGCCCTGCGTCGATCCGCCCCAGGAGGGGACGATCACGTACCCGCCGCCGAAGGATCCCCGCGAGCCGCCGGGGTAGACGATCGTGGCGGCGCCGGCCGAGGCGGAGGAGGCCGCCTCGGTGCGGCCGGCGGTGGCGACTCCGCCTGCTGTCACTCCGATCAGCACGGCGAGGCCGAGGCCGCCGGCGATCAGCGCCCGACGACGACGACGACGGTCGTCCGCGCGCAGCGCGCGCACCTCGTCGGCGCCCGTCGCCTCGGTGATGGCGGGCTGGTCGGTGAGCTCTCGCTCGTCGGATTCGTGTCGCTCGTTCATGGTGTCGTCCTCGTGCCGGGGCCGCCCCTGACGGCGACCGGTTCCCATTCCACGCCCGGCCTCCCCGCGCCGCCTGGACGATGCTTATGCGGTTCCTATGAGCGCTCGCCCCTCTGAATGGTTGTAGCTTCAACCAAAAGCGGGTAGCGTCTCCGCCGTGACCACCTCCTCCCCCGACCTGCTCGCTCCCGACACCGCGATGGGCGCGGTGACCCTCCGCGTCGCCGACCTCGACGGGATGATCGCCTACTACCGCGACGCCGTGACGCTCGAGCTGCTCTCGCACGACGGACCGGTCGCGGTGCTCGGCCGCGGCGGAGTGCCGGCCGTGATCCTCCAGCACGCGCCCGAGCTGGTGCACGCCTCGCCGCGCAGCGCCGGCCTCTTCCACACGGCGATCCTCTTCGAATCGGAGGCGGCGCTCGCCGCGGCCGTGTACAGCGTCGCGACCCGGCACCCCGGCTCCTTCACCGGCAGCTCCGACCACCTGGTCAGCAAGGCCTTCTACTTCGACGACCCCGAGCACAACGGCGTCGAGCTCTACTGGGACCGCGACCGCACGCAGTGGTCGTGGACGCACGGGCGGATCGAGATGAGCACGCTCTTCCTCGACCCGAACGCGTTCCTGCAGGAGCACCTCACCGAGGAGTCGATCGCGCAGCCGCGCCTCGGCGGCGCCTCCGTCGGCCACGTGCACCTGAGCGTGGGCGACGTCGCCACCGCGAAGGAGTTCTACGTCGACCGGCTCGGCTTCGAGACGACGATCGCGTACGGCGGGCAGGCGCTCTTCGTCTCGGCGGGCGGCTACCACCACCACATGGCGATGAACACCTGGAACTCGGCGGGCGCCGGACGCCGGCAGCAGGCCCTCGGCCTCGGACAGGTCGAGATCGTGGTGCCCGGCGCCGACGACCTCGGCGCGCTCGGCGAGCGGCTGGCCCGCTCTGGAGTCGCCACCCGCGACGACGGCCGCACCCTCGCCTTCGAGGACCCCTGGGCGAACGCGATCCGCGTCACGACCTTCTGAGCGCCGCCGACCGCGGGGACCCCCGCGGGTACGATGGTCGCGCGGAAGACCGCACTCCCCCGAGACTCCGGAGAACACGGTGCCCACGATCGTCGTTGAAGTCATGCCCAAGGCCGAGCTGCTCGACCCGCAGGGGAAGGCCGTCGCCGGCGCGCTCGCGCGGCTGGGCCACTACGCCCTCCACGGCGTGCGGGTGGGCAAGCGCTTCGAGATCACCGTCGACGAGGTGACCGACGAGGTGCGCGCCTCGGTGCAGCGCATCGCCGACGAGATGCTCTCGAACTCGGTGATCGAGGACGTCGTCGGGATCCACTACCCGGCGGAGGCCGCCCGATGAGGATCGGCGTCATCACCTTCCCCGGCTCGCTCGACGACCGCGACGCCCAGCGCGCCGTCCGGTTCGCGGGTGCGGAGCCGGTCGCGCTGTGGCACGGCGACCACGACCTCGACGGCGTCGACGCGATCGTCCTGCCCGGCGGCTTCTCCTACGGCGACTACCTGCGCTGCGGCGCCATCGCCTCCCATTCCCCGATCATGCGCGAGGTCGTCGACGCGGCGAACGCCGGGACCCCGGTCCTCGGCATCTGCAACGGCTTCCAGATGCTCACCGAGGCGCACCTGCTGCCCGGCGGCCTGATCGCGAACGACATCGGATCCTTCGTCTGCCGCGACCAGCGCCTGATGGTCGCGAGCACCGAGACCGCCTGGACGAACGGCTTCGAGCCCGGCCAGGAGATCACGATCCCGCTGAAGAACGGCGAGGGCGGCTACATCGCCTCGGCCGACACGCTGCTCGAGCTCGAGGCGGAGGGACGCGTCGTCGTCCGCTACCTCGGCCACAACCCGAACGGCTCCATGAACGACATCGCCGGCATCAGCAACCGCCGCGGCAATGTGGTGGGGCTCATGCCGCACCCGGAGCACGCCGTCGAGGAGGGCTTCGGGCCCGACACGGCCGCCGCGATGCGCTCGGGTGTGGACGGGCTGACGTTCTTCACGTCGGCGCTGAAGTCGCTGCTCGCCTCCGCCTGACGCATCCGGTCCGGGCGGCTCCGCCCGCCCGCGACGCACGAGACCCCCGGTTCCGGCCGGGGGTCTCGTGCGTGATGGGCGATGTTCGCGGAGCCGCTCAGGGCCCGGTCAGGACCTCGGGCTCGGGGGTCATCGAGATGGTGGGGATCGAGGCGGTGATCACGGTGCCGTCGGAGCGGCGGGTGCCCTCGATGTCGGACGTGGTCGGCGCGCCGTGCAGGCGGCGGCCCTGGTGCGTGAGCGGGACGCGCACGGGGCTGCCGGCGGCGACGTGCACGCGCTCGTCGCGGACGGTGATCGCGGCGGAGTCGCCGGTCTCGACCGTCAGCAGGACCTCGGTCTGCGTCACCTCGACGCGCACGCGCGTGCCGTGGAGGGTGATGCGGAAGGCGAGGCGGTCCCAGTCGTCGGGCAGGCGCGGGTCGAGCGTGATCCGCCCACCGTGGTCGCGCATCCCGCCGAAGCCGTAGACGAGGGCGCTCCAGACGCCGCCCGTCGAGGCGACGTGGATGCCGTCCGCGGTGTTGCGGTGCAGGTCGGCGAGGTCGACGAACAGCGCCGACAGGAAGTAGTGGCGGGCCAGGTCGCTGTAGCCGACCTCGGCGGCGATGATCGACTGCACGACGGCCGAGAGGGTCGAGTCACCGGTGGTCAGCGCGTCGTAGTACTCGAAGTCGGCGCGCTTCTGCTCGGCGGTGAACTCGTTGCCCTGCAGCAGCAGCGCGAGCACGACGTCGGCCTGCTTGAGCACCTGGAAGCGGTAGATCACCAGCGGGTGGAAGTGCAGCAGCAGCGGGCGCTTGCTCGCGGGGGTGTTCTCGAGGTCCCACAGCTCCTTCTCGAGGAAGGCCGCGTCCTGCGGGTGGATGCCCGCCCGCGCGTCGAAGGGGATGTGCATCTTCTCGGCGGCGCGCGCCCACTCGAGCACCTCGCCCTCGTCGAGAGCGAGGCGGTCGGCCATCCGCTCGTACGCGGCGGGCTCGACGGCTTTCAGCAGCTCGACGGCGCGTGCGGCCGAGCGGAGGTTCGCCCGGGCCATGACGTTCGTGTACAGGTTGTCGTTGACGACGGTCGTGTACTCGTCCGGCCCCGTCACTCCGTGGATGTGGAAGTGGTCGTCGCCGTTGCTGCGCCAGAAGCCCAGATCGGCCCACATCCGCGCGGTCTCGACGAGGATGTCGATCGCTCCGCGGGCGAGGAAGTCGTCGTCGCCCGTGGCACCCACGTACTGCATGAGCGCGTAGGAGATGTCGGCGTCGATGTGGTACTGAGCGGTGCCGGCGGCGTAGTACGCCGACGACTCCTGCCCGTTGATGGTGCGCCAGGGGAACAGCGCGCCGCGCTGATTGAGCTCGGAGGCGCGCGAGCGGGCCGCCTCGAGCATGTTCTGCCGGAAGCGCAGGGCGTTCCGGGCGACGAGGGGCGCCGTGTAGCTGAGGAACGGGAGGACGTAGACCTCGGTGTCCCAGAAGTAGTGGCCGCCGTAGCCGGAGCCCGAGACGCCCTTGGCCGCGACTCCGCCGCCGTCGGTGCGGGCGGTGGACTGGGCGAGCTGGAAGAGGTTCCAGCGGGTGGCCTGCTGGATGGCGGGCTGGCCGTCCAGCTGCACGTCGGAGCGGGTCCAGAAGTCGTCCAGCCACTCGCGCTGCTTGACGAACTGCTCCTCGACCGGCGTCTCGCGGGCGCGGTCGAGCGTGCGGTCGCAGCGGTCGGCGAGCTCGCGCACGGGCACGCCGCGGGAGGTGTGGTAGGTCAGCGTCTTGACCAGGCGGACCGGCCGGCCGGCCTTGGCCTTCACGCGGTAGACGTGCTTGGCGAGGTCGTCGTCGATCTGGGAGGTCTGGTCCCACTCGTTCTCGGTCTCGAGCTGGTGCTCGGCGCCGCAGGCGACGGTCATCTGGGAGTTGGTGGTCCGGTAGCCGAGGAGGTAGCGGGTGCCGCTGACGCGCTTGAGGCGCGGCTGGAGCACGCGGTCCTCGAACGACTCCGCCTTGCGCGGGTCGAAGCCGGCCCCCTCGCTGCCGGAGGGGGCGTGGTACTCGTCGACGCCGTCCTGGCGGTTGAGGATCTGGCTCGAGATCAGCACGGACGCGTCGTGGTCGAGCATCTCGACCTCGTAGTCGAGGATCGCGAGGTGCCGGTCGGTGAAGGAGACCAGGCGGCGCGAGCGGATCAGGACGCGCTTGCCGGAGGGGGTGCGCCACTCCAGCTCGCGGGTGAGCACGCCGTTCGCGAAGTCGAGGCGGCGCGAGTAGGCGAGGACGTCGGCCTCGCTCAGCACGAAGGGCTCGTCGTCGACGTAGAGGCGGATGATCTTGGCGTCCGGCACGTTGACGATGGTCTGGCCGACGCGGGCGAAGCCGAACGCCTCCTCCGCGTGGCGGATGGGCCAGGTCTCGTGGAACCCGTTGATGAAGGTGCCGTAGGCGTAGCCGTCGCGCCCCTCCTCCACGTTGCCGCGGAGGCCGAGGTAGCCGTTGCCGGTGGCGAAGAGCGTCTCGGTGCGGCCCTGCAGCTCGGAGGCGAACTCGGTCTCGACGAGGGCCCACTCGTCGATCGGGAAGCGGTTCCGGTCGAGCGGGTCGGAGGTGATGGGGTTCATGCGGCGTCCTCGGGGGCGGGAGCGGTGGGGAGGAAGGGGAGCAGCTCGGCCAGGTCGTCCACGACCAGGTCGGCGCCGTGCTCGAGCAGGGTGTCGGCCCCGACTCCGCGGTCGACGCCGACGACGAGGCCGAATCCGCCCGCGCGGCCTGCCGCGACTCCGGAGTGCGCGTCCTCGAGGACGGCGCACTCGGCGGCCGGGAGGCCGAGGAGCTCGGCCGCGTAGAGGTAGGTGTCGGGCGCGGGCTTGCCGGCGATCGAGCGCTCGGCGGCGAGGAGCCCGTCCACGACGACCTCGAAGCGGTCGCGGAGGCCGGCCGCCTCGAGCACCGGCACGCCGTTGCGGGAGGAGGTGACGACGGCGACCTGCACGCCCGCGGCGATCGCGGCGTCGACGAAGCGGAGCGAGCCCGGGTAGGGAGCGACGCCGGTCTCGGCGAGGGTGCGGTTGAAGGCGTCGTTCTTGCGGTTGCCGAGCCCGCAGACGGTCTCGAGCGACGGGTCGTCCTCGGGCGCGCCCTCGGGGAGGGTGATGCCGCGCGAGGCGAGGAGCGCCCGGACGCCGTCGTACCGCGGGCGTCCGTCGATGTACCGGAAGTAGTCGGCGTCGGTGTAGCCCTCGGCGATCCCGCGCGAGGAGAGGTACTCCGTGAACAGCCGCGACCAGGCCTGCATATGGACGTCGGCGGTCGGCGTGAGCACGCCGTCGAGGTCGAACAGGAGCGCGCGGACGCCGCGGAGGGCGGAGGCGTCGGGGCGCGTCGGGGATGCAGTCACGGCGGGGAGGACCTCTGATCGGGGGCAGGCGTTCGGCGGTTCCGCCGATGACGGTCGTCCGCCGCGGACTGCAGGTATCGTATACGCCCCCCGGCCGCCGTGTGGAACCGTTTACACGTCCGTCATCTGCGCGCCGCCGGGGGCGTCGATCCGCTCGGGGGCGAGGCGGTGCCGCCCGAGGGGGAGCATGAGCGGAGTGCCCGAGGTCGGGTCGGTGATGATGCGGCTGTCGAGGCCGAACACGGCGAGCACCGTCTCCTCGGTGAGCACCGCGGCCGGGCTGCCGGAGGCGTGCACCGCGCCGTGCGCGATCGCCACGAGGTGGTCGGCGTAGCGGGCGGCCATGTTGAGGTCGTGCAGGACCATCACCACCGTCGTCCCGCGGGTGCGGTTGAGGTCGACGAGCAGGTCGAGCACCTCGATCTGGTGGCTGACGTCGAGGAAGGTGGTCGGCTCGTCCAGCAGCAGCACGTCGGTCTCCTGCGCGAGTGCCATCGCGATCCAGACGCGCTGGCGCTGCCCGCCGCTGAGCTCGTCGACGGAGCGGTCGGCCAGGGCGGCGGTGTCGGTCGCGTCGAGCGCGGTCGCGACGGCCTCGTCGTCGTGCGCGCTCCAGCGGCTCAGCATCCCCTGGTGCGGATGGCGGCCGCGGCCGACGAGATCCGCGACGGTGATGCCCTCCGGGGCGATCGGCGACTGCGGGAGGAGGCCGAGCGTGCGGGCGAGCTGCTTCGCCGGCGTCCGGTGCACGGCCCTGCCGTCGAGCAGCACGGCGCCGGAGCGGGGCGCGAGCAGGCGCGACATCGAGCGCAGGAGCGTCGACTTGCCGCAGGCGTTCGCTCCGACGATCGCGGTGATGCGGCCGGGCGGGACGACGAGGTCGAGGCCGTCGACGACGGTCCGGTCGCCGTAGCCGAGGGTGACCCCCTCGGCCGTCAGGGTGTGCGCGGTGGTCACAGTGAGCCTCCCGCTCTGTTGCTGCGGACGATGAGGTAGACGAGGTAGGGCGCCCCGAGGACGCCGGTGACCACTCCGACCGGGTAGCGCAGGCCCAGCCCGAACTGCCCGACGAAGTCGGCGACGAGCACGAGCAGCGCGCCGACGAGGGCCGAGGGGATGAGGAGCGACGCGCCGGGCCCGATCAGGCGGGCGGCGATCGGGCCGGAGAGGAAGGCCACGAACGCGATCGGGCCGGCGGCGGCCGTCGCGAAGGCGATCAGCCCGACCGCGGCGACGATCACGACGAGGCGGGTGGCGTTCACGCGGATGCCGAGCGCGGAGGCGGTGTCGTCGCCGAGCTGCGTGGCGGAGAGGTCGCGCGAGCGCGAGAGCAGGACGGGGGTGAGGACGACGACCGCGGCGAGGACCGGCACGACCTCGCTCCAGCTCGCGCCGTTGAGGCTCCCGGTGAGCCAGCGGGACGCCTCCTGCAGGTCCCACGCGGCGGCCTGCGAGAGCACGTAGGCGGTGAGGGAGTCGAGCATCGCGGCGACCCCGATGCCGATCAGGATCAGCCGGGTGCCGGCGACTCCGCTGCGGTAGGACAGGGCGTAGACGAGCAGGGCGACCACGAGTCCCGCGACGATCGCGAGGGCCGAGACCTGCGCGGCCCCGAGCGAGAGCGTCACGATCGCGAAGGCCGCGGCGGCGCTCGCCCCGGCGCTGATCCCGATGATGTCGGGGCTGGCGAGCGGGTTGCGGAGCATGGTCTGGAAGCTCACTCCGCCGAGCCCGAAGCACAGGCCCACCAGCAGGGCGAGCACGGCGCGCGGGAGGCGGAGGCGCCCGACGGTGAAGCTCGCCCCGGGGACCTGCTCGCCGAGGATCACGCGGAGCACCTCGTCGGGCGAGTAGACGGTCTGGCCGACCAGCAGGGAGACGGCGAGGACGGCCGCGATCAGGACAGCGAGGACGGCGACGACGATCCGGCGGCGGGCCCCGCGGCGGCGGCGGCCGGCCGCGACGGCGCGGGCGGTGGCGGAGGGCGCCTCGAGCAGCGCGGTCACAGCTCGCGCACCTTCTGGCGGCGGACGATCGCGATGAACACCGGGGCGCCGACCAGCGCGGTGACGATGCCCACGTCGATCTCGCTCGGGCGCGCGACGACGCGGCCGACGATGTCCGCCGCGATCAGGAGCACGGCGCCGGTCACCGCCGAGAACGGCAGCAGCCAGCGGTGGTCCACGCCGACGAGGAGGCGGCAGGCGTGCGGGACGACCAGGCCGACGAAGCCGATGGGCCCCGTGACCGCGGTCGTCGCTCCGCAGAGCACGACCGCGCCCAGGGCGGCCCCGCCGCGCGCGAGGGCGACCCGCTCCCCCAGGCCCGCGGCGAGCTCGTCGCCGAGCGCGAGGGTGTTGAGGCTCTTGGCCGAGAGAACGCAGAGGACGAGGCCGGCCAGGAGGAAGGGGAGCACCTGCGCGATGCTCGCGGCCGTCGCGCCGCCCATTCCGCCGATCTGCCAGGAGCGGATGCCGCCCGCGATGTCGGCGCGCGGCAGGACGATCGCGCTGATCACCGAGACGAGCGCGGCCGAGGTGGCGGCGCCGGCCAGGGCGAGCTTGAGCGGAGTCGCGCCGCCGCGCCCGAGCGAACCGACCGTGTAGACGAAGACCGCGGCGACCGCGGCCCCGCCGATCGCGACCCAGACGTAGGCGGCGGAGCTCGTCAGCCCGAAGAAGACGATGCCCGTCACGACCGCGAGCGAGGCTCCGGTGTTCACCCCGAGGATGCCGGGGTCGGCCAGCGGATTGCGGGTCACCCCCTGCATCAGCACGCCGGCGACGCCGAGGGCCGCGCCCGCGATCGCGGCGAGCACGGTGCGCGGGATGCGCTTGGCGACCGCGGCCTGCGCGAATCCGTCCGTGGACCCGCCGAACGCGGCGACGACGTCGCTCCACGCCACCTCCCGCGACCCCACCAGCACCGAGACCACGGCGGCGGCGAGCAGCACGGCCACGGCCGCGACCAGCCAGAGGGCGCGCAGCCGCCTCGGGCGGCGCACGGCGGCGACGCCCGAGGCGGCGGGAGGAGCGGCGAGGGTCACGCGGGTCGGATCCCGGCTCAGGCGGCCGGAGTGCTCTGCGCGGCCTTGGCGGCGGCCTCGTCGAGCAGGTCCAGGTAGTCGTCGAGGACCCACGAGATCGAGAGCGGCGTCGGGTTGGCGGCGGTGCCGAGCGGGGTGGAGGGCAGGCGCACGATGGCGTCGTCGGCGACCGCGGGGATCTGCGAGAGCAGCGGGTCGGCCTTGAGGGTGCTCACGAGCTCGTCGTCGCCGTAGGTGACGATCACGTCGACGTCGCTGAAGGCGTCGGCCTGCTCGGCGCTCTGCGTGAGCGAGAACTTGTCGGTCGCGGCGGAGGCGGTGGCGATGCTGCCCGGGGTCGCCATGCCGAGGTCCTCGAAGAACGCGGGGCGGGTGTCGTGCGAGGTGTAGAAGCTGACCTGGCTGAGGTCCGTCGGGTCGACGTGGGTGAGGAACATCGCCGAGGTGCCGGCCAGCTGCGGGTGCGCGGCGACCTTCTCCTCGATCTCGCCCTCGAGCTCGGTGATCAGGGCGGCGCCCTCGTCGGCCCTGCCCATCGCCTCGCTGTTCAGCGTGATCATGTCGCGCCAGGAGGTGCCCCAGGCGGTCTCGGGGTAGGCGACGACGGGGGCGATCTCGCTCAGGGTGTCGTAGTCCTCCTGCGTGAGGCCGGAGTAGGCGGCGAGGATGACGTCCGGGTCGGTGTCCGAGACTGCCTCGAAGTCGATGCCGTCGGTCTCGTCGAAGAGGACGGGGGTCTCGGCGCCGAGCTCGTCGAGCTTCTCGCTCACCCAGGGGAGGAGCCCGTCGCCGTCGTCGTCGCCGAAGTTGGCGGCGGCCATGCCCACGGGGACGACACCCAGCGCGAGCGGGACCTCGTGGTTGGCCCAGTTGACGGTCGCCACGCGCTCGGGGGCCGACTCGATGGTGGTGGTGCCGAGAGCGTGCTCGATCGTGATCGGCGTGAAGCCGCTGTCGGCGGCGGCGTCGTCTCCGGCGGCCGAGCCGCTGCAGCCGGCGAGGCCGATCGTCAGCGCGGTGGCGGCGAGCAGGGCGAGGGGCGTGGTGGCGCGGGGCATGGGTCCCTTTCGAGAGGCTGTGCGGGAGGCGGCGCAGGGTCCGAGTGGACCGGCACTAAGGACAGCCTAACCAAAGAATGTGCGTGCTCTCAGCCCCGATTCCTCGCCTCCCGAGGTCGCAGGCGCCCCGAGGCGCCGCTCGCAGAGCCCGGAGGCGGCCCCGCCACGGCCGCGGACGTCACGCCGTCGCGAGCCTCTCGACGGTGCGCAGGTTCCGGGTCGTCGTGGTGGAGCGGTAGGCGGAACGGGCGAGGATCCTCGCGACCGGAGTGTCCGTCGAGGAGCCGCGCGGGCAGCGCCAGTAGAGGACACCGGCGCCCCGGGCGACGAGCTCGACCGCCGGATCCGGCTCGCCGATCGCGGCCTGCGCGGCGTCGAGCGCCTCCTCGTCCGAGCCGAAGACGACGTACGGATGCGCCTCCTCGTCGATCCGCGGGAACGGGTAGGCGGCGAGCACCGCGGCGAGCGCCTCCTGCGTCACGAGCACGATCCAGGCGTCGTAGCCGAACCGCTCGGCGAGCGCCGCCTCGAGCGCGTGCTTCAGCTCGGCGGCCGGGCGGTCGGAGTCGAAGGCCGCGTTGCCGCTCGCGAGGACCGTCCGCACCCGGTCCACGCCGATCCCGGCGACCGTCTCGGCGAGCTCGGCGCTGCGGACGGTGCGGCCGTTGACGTTCACTCCGCGGAGGAGGGCGAGGAACCGGGTCATGCGGCCGACGGTAGCGTGACGGCATGGCGCGCGGAAGCGGACGACGACGACCCCGGCGGACCCTCGAGGAGGAGATCCTGCGGGCGAGCGAGCGCGGACCCGGGGCGAGGACGCGGGCGGAGACCGTCCCTCCCTCCGGACGCCGGCTGGTGGCGCCGCCCGCCTCGGGCACCCTGCTCCACGTCGACGTGGACGCGCTGGTGGCGCTCGCCGCGCGGGAGGACCTGCTGATCGCGCTGGAGCGGCGGATCGGCGAGCACGCGGTGGCCGCGACTCCGGTGCTCTCGTGGTGGTCGGCGACTCCGTCGGTCCCGGGCGAGGAGGAGGAGCGTCGGCTCGACGCGCTCGTGCTGCGAACGGTGGAACTCGGGGCGGGGCCGGCCGAGGACGTGGACTCGCGGCTGCGGGAGCTGGCGCACGAGGGCGGTCTGGACGAGCTGGGCTCCGCTCTGGCGCTGCTCGCGCGGGTCCCGGATCCGCCGGCGGCGTTCCAGGATCCGGACGGGTTCCTGCGCGTGACGGTCCCGGAGTCGCCGTTCGAGCGGCGGCTCGAGGTCCTCGCGGAGGCGCAGGGCCGGGCGGGCGAGCTGCTGGTTCTGCTGCGCGACTGCGCGTTCACCGCGACCCTGCCGCGGCGGCGCTCGGCGATCGCTGCGATGAGCGGGCGGATCCGGGCGGCCGCGGACTCGGGGCGCCTCGACTCCCGGCGGCTGGACGAGCTCGCGGAGGCGGTGGACGCGGCGCTCGAGAAGCGGTGGACCGTGCTCTGACGGCGGTCGGCGTTACGGGCGCGCCCGTCGCAGTGACCGTTCGCGCACCGGTTCAGCCCCCGCGCACTCCGGGTGAATAGGCTGGACGGATGCCTCTCACCGGTCTCGACCTCCGCCGCTTCCCCGCCGCCCTGAACGACGAGGGCGGTCCCGACGCCGCCACCGCCGCGTGGGCCACCGCGATCAACGCGGGCTTCCACGAGAAGGAGTTCACGCCGGAGAAGCTGCGGGACTGGGCCGAGCACATGGTCGCCGACCAGCGCGTGCTGACCGCGGTCGTCGACTCCTCCGCCCCCGAGGGACTCGACGGCGCGGGCGTGCCGGTCGGCACCTACGCGGCGTTCCCCGGGGCCCTGCAGGTCGGCGGCGGACGCGAGCTGCCGGCGCACCTCGTCTCGCAGGTGACCGTGCGGCCCACGCACCGGCGCCGCGGCATCCTGCGCGCGATGATCACCGAGGACCTGCGCCTGGCGAAGGAGGCCGGCACCCCGGTCGCCGCGCTCACGGCGAGCGAGGCCTCCATCTACCGCCGGTTCGGCTTCGGCCGCTCGGCCTTCACCCGCTCCATCCGCGTCGACACCGGGCCGCGCTTCGGCCTGCAGACCGAGCCCGCCGGCCGCGTCGAGGTGGTCGCGACGAGCTGGCTGCAGCCGCGCATCCCCGCGGTGTTCGCCGCGTTCCAGGCGTCGACCCCCGGCTCGCTGACCCGCCAGTCGCGCTACGAGGCGAACTCCGTCGGCACCGCGTCCGGCGAGACCACGCCCGGCCTCGACGTCCGCTCGGCCGTCCACCTCGACGAGGAGGGGACGCTCGACGGCTTCGTGACCTACCGCGCGGTCGGGCCCGAGGACGACAAGACCCTCGAGATCGTCGACCTCGTCGCCCCCGGCGCCGACGCCTACCTCGCGCTCTGGGGCTACCTCGGCGCGGTCGACCTCGCCTCCGCGGTGACCTGGGACATGGCGCCGGTGGACGACCCGCTGACCTGGGCGCTCCGCGACGCGCGCGTGGTGCAGGTGAGCCACGTGGGCGACCTGATCTGGCTGCGGATCCTCGACGTCGCCGCCGCGTTCTCGGCCCGGCCGTGGACCGCTGACGGCTCGGTCGTCGTCGAGGTGGCCGACGGGCTCGGGCTCGCCGACGGCCGCTACCGCCTCACCGCCTCGGGCGGCTCCGCCACCGTGGAGCGCACCGGGGACGAGGCCGAGCTCGCGCTGGACGTGGCCGACCTGGGCTCGCTGCTGCTGGGCTCGGTGCGGCCGTCGATCCTGGCGAAGGCCGGGCTGGCGCGCGTCACGGGCGAGGCGGGGCGGATGGACCGCCTGTTCGCGCCGATCGCGACGCCGTACTGCATCTCGTTCTTCTAGGAGGCACCGCCCGCTCGGCTGCAGCGCCCGGCCGGCGGCAGCGCGCTGCCGGCGGTGTCCGGCTCCCGCGCCGCCGCCGCCGTCCCGCGCACCTCAGCCGCCGCGGACTGCCAGCCGCCTCCGGGCGTCCGCGCATCCCGCGTCGGTCATGCTGGAGGACCCGTCCCCGACACCGGCAGGAGTTCCGCGTGGGTGCATCCGTGATCGTCGACGTCATCGTCGTGCTGAGCCTCATCGGCGCGCTCGTCGACGGTCTGCGGCGCGGTCTGCTCCGGACCCTCGGCGGTCTCGCCGGGATCGTCGCGGGCGCGATCGGCGCCTCGTTCGCCGTGCCCGCCGTCTCGTCGTGGGCGGCCGGCAGCGAGTGGCGCCTGCTCGCCGTGATCGGCACCGCCGTGCTGCTGCTGGGCGTCGGCTACGCGATCGGAGCGACGCTCGGCGCGGTCATCGGCCGCGGAGCCGACCGCGTGAAGCTCGGCCTGCTCGACCGGCTCGCGGGCGGCGTCGCCGGCGTCGCGATCTCCGGCCTGGTCTGGATCGCCGTCACCTCGGCCGTCTCCCTCCTCGGCGTCCCCCTCGTCACGACCTCGGTCGCCGGATCGACGGTCATCCGCACGATCGACGACCTCACCCCCTCCCCCGTCCGCGCCTTCCTCGCCCAGCTGCAGTCGACCGTGGTCGACGAGGGCACGTCGTGGGTCGTCGAGGCGCTCGACGCTCCCACCCAGGCGCCCGCGATCCCGGACGTCTCGACCGACGACCCGGAGGTCGCCGCCGCCACCCGCTCGGTCGTGCGCGTCTCCGGCACGGCCTGGGCCTGTGACGTCGGAGTGACGGGCAGCGGCTTCGTCGTCTCGGACGACCGCGTGATCACCAACGCGCACGTGGTCGGCGGAGTCTCGCAGCCGGTCGTCGAGGCGCCGGGCGAGGCCCCGCGCACCGGCCGAGTCGTCTACCTGGACCCGGCCGCCGACCTCGCCGTGATCGCCGTCGACGGGCTCGACGCCTCCCCGCTCCCGCTCGACGACGCCGTCGCCGCCGGGGACGACGCGGTGGTCGCGGGCTACCCCTTCGGCGGCCCGCTGACCCTCGGCTCGGCCGAGATCTCCTCCGACGCCACGGTCTCGCTGATGGTCGACGGAGCACCGACCTCACGCGAGGTGCTGACCCTCGCCGCCGTCGTCAACCAGGGCAACTCGGGCGGCCCGCTGCTCTCTCTCGAGGGCACCGTGTCGGGCGTGGTCTTCGGCAAGGCCGCCTCCGTCGACAACGTCGGCTACGCCATCCCGCTCTCGGTCCTCACTCCCGTGGTCGAGCGGGCCGCCTCGCTGACGGACGCCGTCGATCCGGGGGCCTGCCGCTCGAAGTGAGCGGTCACGGCAGCGGTCCGTCGACCAGCACGAGGGTGAGGTCGTCGAGCCGCACCGTCTCGGGCCGCGCCGACTCGAGGTAGGCGGACACGCGCGGATCGACGGGGAAGCGCGCCGACCGCTCGATCGCGATGGCGACGATCCCTGCGGACGACGGATCGGTCGTCACCCGGTCGCCGATGTAGGGCACGTAGACGCCCGAGGACATGCCCTGCGCGAGGACCAGGCCGCCGTCGAGGCCGCGCTCGCGCAGCACGTCGGCCACCCGCGCGATCCCGGTCGGCCGCTCCTGGGCGATCCCCGCCGAGGTGGCGATCGCGATCACGAGGGAGGCGGCCAGCAGCACCGCGCCGGCGCCGCGGGCGAGGGGTGCGGGCAGCACGATCCCGCCGCGCAGTGCCTCCGCGATGCCGATGCCCGCCAGCGCGCAGAGGAGCCACGCCCACGCCGCGTAGTAGTGCGGCAGCGCGACCGAGCTGATCGCCAGGTGGAACACGAGGAGGAGCAGCGTCGCGGCGCCCAGGTAGAGCACCAGCGCGCGGCGCCGCGGAGCGAGCAGGGCCAGCAGGGTCCCGAGGAGCAGCACGGCGAGCGCCGCCGGCCCGATGCCGACGACCATGAACCAGAGGTTCGCCCACCACGGAGGGAAGACGTACGCGGTCCCGGCGACCTCGATCAGGTGGCCGTCGGCGTTGTGCTCGGACTGGACCTCGAGCAGATACCGGACCGCCTCGACCGGGTGCACCGGCAGGTAGGCGAGCACCCCGGTGACGACGAACGCGACGGAGAGGGCGAGGCCGCCCCGCAGAGCCCGGGCCCTGCTCCCCGACCACAGCAGCGGCAGCAGGAGCACGGGCGCGAGGACCGCGGTGGTCAGCTTCGAGGTGACCGACAGCGCCAGCAGCGCACCGGCCAGCGCGATCAGCCAGCCGCTCCGCCTGCCCGGGGAGGCGCGCGACCAGGTCCACGCCGCCGCCATCGCCGCGACGGCGAAGAGCACCATGAACGGCTCCAGGAGCGCGAGGCGGTCGATCCGGGTGCCGGCGCCCACGGCGGTGCGCGGGAGGAGGAGGAACAGGCCGGCCGGGACGAGCGCGAGCGTCGGGCCGAGCTCGCGCCGGAACCAGAGCCAGAGCACCACCCCGGTGAGGAACGCGGCCGCGCCGGCGGCGATCCTGCCCGCGAGCAGCCCCTCGCCGAGCAGCACCTGCGCGAGCCCGATCAGGTACTTCGCCGTCGGCGGATGCTCGAGGTTCGCGCTCACGTCGCCGTGCAGGTAGTCCCACCCCGCGGCGAGGTACACGGGCTCGTCCGACGAGATGTTCGCCGCTCCGAGGTTCCCGAAGCACTGGTAGAGCCCCCACAGCACGGTCCCGATCAGAGCCGCCCGCTTCACCCGCCCGATCCTAGGCGCCGGTGCCCGCACCGCTCCACCGGAGGGCCCGGGCCGCGGCGACCGCGGCGGGTAGGATCGACGCGCATCCCGTCCCCCTCCCCTGGAGCCTCCAGCACATGGCAGACAGCCGCACCGCCGTTCCCGACACCACTGCGAACGCGGAGGCGACGCCCGAGCGGGAGCAGCCCTACGCGGCCCTCGGACTCAAGCCCGACGAGTACGCGAGCATCCGCGAGATCCTCGGCCGCCGCCCCACGAGCGGCGAGCTCGCGATGTACTCGGTGATGTGGAGCGAGCACTGCTCCTACAAGTCGTCGAAGATGTACCTCCGCCAGTTCGGGCAGAAGGTCTCCCCCGCCATGAAGAAGAACCTCATGGTCGGCATGGGCGAGAACGCCGGAGTGGTCGACGTCGGCGAGGGCTGGGCCGTGACCTTCAAGATCGAGAGCCACAACCACCCGAGCTACATCGAGCCCTTCCAGGGTGCGGCGACGGGGGTCGGCGGCATCGTCCGCGACATCATCTCGATGGGCGCCCGGCCGGTCGCGGTCATGGACGCGCTGCGCTTCGGGGCGATCGACGACCCCGACACCGCGCGCGTGGTGCACGGCGTCGTGGCCGGCATCTCCTTCTACGGCAACTGCCTCGGCCTGCCGAACATCGGCGGCGAGACCTACTTCGACTCCGTCTACCAGGGCAACCCGCTCGTCAACGCGCTGGCCGTCGGCGTCCTCCGCCACGAGGACCTGCACCTCGCGAACGCCCGCGGCGTCGGCAACAAGGTCGTGCTCTTCGGGGCGCGCACCGGAGGCGACGGCATCGGCGGCGCGTCGATCCTCGCCTCCGACACCTTCGCCGACGGCGGACCGACCAAGCGCCCCGCGGTGCAGGTCGGCGACCCGTTCGCCGAGAAGGTGCTCATCGAGTGCTGCCTCGAGCTGTTCCGCAAGGACCTCGTCGAGGGCATCCAGGACCTGGGCGCCGCGGGCATCTCGTGCGCCACCTCGGAGCTGGCCTCCAACGGCGACGGCGGCATGTTCATCGAGCTCGACTCGGTGCTGCTGCGCGACCCCTCGCTCACGGCGGAGGAGATCCTCATGTCGGAGTCGCAGGAGCGGATGATGGCCGTCGTCACGCCCGAGAAGCTCGACGCGTTCCTCGAGGTCGTCGGCAAGTGGGACGTCGAGACCAGCGTGCTCGGCGAGGTCACCGACTCCGGCCGCCTCATCATCAACTGGCACGGCGAGGAGATCGTCAACGTCGACCCGCGAACCGTCGCGGTCGACGGCCCGGTCTACGAGCGCCCGATCGAGTACCCCTCCTGGCTCGACGCGCTGCAGGCCGACTCCTCCTCCCGACTGCCCCGCTCGACCGGCGGCGACGCGCTGCGCGCCGAGACCCTGGCGCTCCTGGGCTCGGCGAACCTCGCCGACAAGAGCTGGATCACCTCGCAGTACGACCGCTACGTGCTCGGCAACACCGCGCTCAGCTATCCCGACGACGGCGGCATGGTCCGCGTCGACGAGGAGTCGGGCCTCGGCTTCGCGGTCGCGACCGACGCGAACGGGCGCTGGTGCCAGCTCGACCCGGCGCAGGGCGCCCGCCTGGCGCTGGCGGAGGCGTTCCGCAACGTCGCCGTCACCGGAGCGACCCCGGTCGCCGTCTCGGACTGCCTCAACTTCGGCAGCCCCGAGAACCCCGAGGTGATGTGGCAGTTCCGCGAGGCCGTGGGCGCGCTCGCCGACGCCTGCCTCGAGCTCGAGATCCCCGTCACCGGCGGCAACGTCTCGTTCTACAACCAGACCGGCGACGTGCCGATCTTCCCGACCCCGGTCGTCGGCGTCCTCGGCGTGATCGACGACGTCGCGCGCCGCATCCCCTCCGGCTGGCAGGACGAGGGCGACAACCTCTACCTCCTCGGCACCACCCGCGACGAGCTCGACGGCTCCGCGTGGGCCGGCACGATCCACGACCACCTCGGCGGGCTGCCCCCGCAGCTCGACCTGGCCGCCGAGCGCGCGCTGGCCGAGCTGATCTCGGCGGGCGCGAAGGAGTCGCTCATCGCCTCCGCTCACGACCTCGCCGACGGCGGGCTCGTGGTGGCGCTGGCCGAGTCGGCGCTGCGCTTCGGCGTCGGGGCGCGCATCTGGCTCGACGAGCTGATGGAGCGCGACGGCGTCGACGCGACGGCCGCGCTGTTCTCGGAGTCGACCGGCCGCGTGCTCGTGTCGGTGCCGCGCGAGGACGACGTGAAGTTCCGCGGGCTCTGCGAGGGCCGGGGCTACCCGGTGCTGCGCATCGGCGTGACCGACGCGGCGACCCCCGCGGTCGAGGTGCAGGGCCTCTTCACGCTGCCGCTGGACGAGCTCCGCTCGGTGAACGGCGCCGTGCTGCCGCGCCACTTCGGCTGAGCCTCCGGGCGATCCGAGTCCGCAGGAGTCGCGGTGGTCGAGCTGGACCACCGCGACTCCTGCGGTACCGGCTCCGCTCCGGAGTTCCGTGATTACGGAATGTTTGCAATAGTGGAGCATGACCTCCTCCCGAGACCTCGCCGGCGAGGTCGACGAGCTCCGAGCGCGGCTGGACCGCCTCGAGCGCGCCGACACTCCCGCCGCGCCCGCCGCCGACGATCCGCTCTGGGCCCTGACCGCTCTCCGCGAGCGCCTGCCCTCTCCCGGCGGAGTCGTCTTCGCCGGCTCGGTCGCCACTCCGGCCGGCCCCGTCGAGTGGCAGTACGGCCTCAGCACCGACGCGTTCTTCGAGCGCGACTGGGGAGCGAGCCCCGGGCCGACCGCGCTCGCCGCGCTGGGCAGCCCCGTGCGTCTGCGGTTCCTGCAGGCGGTGGCCGGCGGAGTCGAGACCGTCGCCCAGCTCGCCGATAGCGAGGGCGCGGGCACCACCGGGCAGATCTACCACCACGTCAACCAGCTGGTCGCCGCCGGCTGGCTGGAGGCGCGCGGCCGCGGCCGCTACGGCGTCCCGCCGGAGCGCCTCGTCCCCCTGCTCGTGATCCTGCTCGCCTCCGGAGGACCGCGATGACCCGCCGCCGCCTCGCCCTCGCCGCCGCCTCCGCCGCGGCCGTCGTCCTGCTCGGCGGAGTGCTGCTCCGTCCCTCCGCTCCGACCCTCTCGACCGAGGCGACGGGCGACGCCGAGATCGCCGGGTGGCTCCGGACCGACGTCGGAGACGGGGCGCGGAACCACCTCGTCGCGGCCGTGATCACGCCCGACGGCGTGCGCTACGGCGGACTCGGAGCCGACGAGCGGACCGAGGTCGAGATCGGATCGGTCACGAAGACGATGACCGCGCTCCTCCTCGCCCGGAGCGTCGCCGACGGGACCGTCGGGCTCGAGGACCCCGCCGCGGAGCACGCCGACGTCGGCGGCTTCACCGGGACGCTCGAGGAGCTGGCGACCCACCGCTCCGGCCTGCCGCGCCTCCCCACCGGTGTCGGCGACCTCGCCTCGACGCTCGTCGCCCAGCTTCGCGGCACGGACCCCTACGCGGGCTGGTCGGCCGACGACGTCCTCCGGCAGGCCGCCGAGGCGGACCAGGGCGAGCACGTGCACGCCTACTCGAACCTCGGTGCGGCGGTGCTGGGCCAGACGCTCGCCCGCGCCGAGGGCCGCGACTACGCCGACCTCCTCCGCGAGCGCGTCCTCGCTCCGCTCGGGATGTCCGCGACCTCCGTCCCGGAGACCGCGGACGCCCTCCCCGCCGACGCGCCGACCGGCTTCTCGGCGAGCGGGCGGTCCGTCGACGCGTGGACGATGGCGGGCTACGCGCCGGCGGGCGGCGTCCGCTCCACGGCGGCGGACATGGCCCGCTACGCGCAGGCCCTCCTCACCGACGACCCCGCGCTGGGCGTGCCCGCGGCGAGCGTCCTGGATCCCCGATTCGACGCCGACGGGGCGCGGATCGGCCTCGGCTGGTTCACCTCGGAGTCGGAGGACGGCGGATCCGTGACCTGGCACAACGGAGGGACCTCCGGCTACTCGACGATGCTCGCGATGGACCGGGAGCGCGGCGTGGCCGTGTTCGTCAACGGAGACACGGCGAGCTCGGTCGACGAGCTCGGCCTGCGCCTGCTGCAGCGCGCCGGGGAGGAGTCGTGATGGTCGCCTCGATCCTCGTCCTGCTCGTCGTCGCGTTCACCGTCGGCCGCTTCGCCCTGGGGAGCATCCCGTGGCGCCGGGCGGCCGGGTTCCTCGACCGCGACCGCGTCCGGACGCTCGCCCGCGGCGTCGAGGCCGTCGCCGTGCTGCTGCTCGGGCGGGCGCTCGTCGACTGGTCGGCGCTGACGCTGCTCCCCTGGGCCGTGCTGGTGGCTCTCACCGCGGCCGGGGCGGCCGGCGCCGTGCTGCGCTGGGACGGGCTGCCGTGGTTCGAGGACCCGGCGCGCCGCCGCTCGCGGACGACCGGGCTCGCGGCGACCGTCGCCGTATCGGCGGTCCTGATCGGCGTCCTGGGCTGAGCGCCGCGCACATGCCGTCGGATCCGCGCCTTCCGCGGTGGTCGCGTGCTGCTGCGAGGCGGGAGGAGTGGCGGCGGGCGCGGCGTCAGCCGGTCTGCGCGGGGAGGTCGTCGGGCTCGGCGTTGTCGAGGACGCGGCCGTTCTGGTCGCCGACGCTCAGGACGGTCGTCGGGCGGAGGTTGAGGGTGTCGCCGCCGTAGAGGCTGTCGATGTCGACGCCGTCGCGGCGCACCGAGTTCAGCGCGGAGAGGTAGTCGGAGCTGATGCAGAACCGGTCCGCGATCCGCTCGCTGATGTCGCCCGCTGCCACCAGGTAGGAGGCCGGGGCGCCGTCGGAGGCGGTGCTCGCCGTCCCGGTCGCGCCGACGCGGGTGCCGCGGTCGCGCACGCGCTCGAGGTCGACGCCGTCGAGCGTCCCCTCGTCGAGCGCCTGGACGACGCACTCGCCCGAGACGTCCTCGACGGGTGCGGGAGTGGTCGAGACGCTCGGCACCGGCCGCGGCGCGGAGTCGGCTCCGGCGGCGGGCGGTGCGGTGGAGGCGGTCGGCTCGGCGGGTGGGGCGGCGGGGTTCGTCGCCTCCGCCGTGCAGCCGGCGAGCAGGACCACGGCGGAGAGGGCGATCACGAGGCGCTGCGTCGTCCGGACCATTCCGCGACTCTAACCCGGCACCCGGGCGGCCGGGCGCCACCGCGCCCAGCGGGCTGCGGGCGATCCGGTCGAGGCCGCTGGACCCGGCCGACGCGCAGGCCCGAGGCGGGGCGCGGGGCGGCCCCTGGACGGCGCGCCCCCGATTGACCTCCCCCGTCGATCGCACCCATGCCGAGCACCTGTTGGACACGCGGCCCGAACCGGAGTCGACTGGGACCATGCAGTACACGCACCTCGGTCGCACCGGCCTGTCCGTCTCCCGCACCGTCCTCGGCACCATGAACTTCGGCATGCAGACCGAGGAGTCCGACTCGTTCGCGATCATGGACCGCGCGCACGAGCTGGGCGTCAACTTCTTCGACACGGCCAACGTGTACGGAGGCGAGGCCGGCCGCGGCGCCACCGAGGAGATCGTGGGCCGCTGGTTCGCGCAGGGCGGCGAGCGCCGCGAGCGCACCGTCCTCGCGACCAAGGTCTTCGGCGACATGGGCGAGTTCGCCGCTCCCGGAGCCGAGCGCGGCCGCGACTCCTGGCCCAACGGCGGCCGCCTCTCGGCGCTCACCCTGCGCCGCGCGCTCGACGAGAGCCTCCGCCGCCTGCAGACGGACCACATCGACCTCTACCAGTTCCACCACGTCGACCGGACGACGCCCTGGGACGAGATCTGGCAGGCGATGGAGGTCGCCGTCCAGCAGGGCAAGGTCCTCTACGTCGGCTCCAGCAACTTCGCCGGCTGGCACCTCGCCCAGGCGCAGGAGGCGGCGCGCGCCCGCCACTTCACCGGCCTCGCCTCCGAGCAGTCGATCTACAACCTGCTCGTCCGCGACGTCGAGCGCGAGGTCCTGCCCGCCGCGCTGCACTACGGGCTCGGCGTCATCCCCTGGTCGCCGCTGCAGGGCGGACTGCTGGGCGGCGTGCTCGAGAAGACCGCGGAGGGCGGGCGCCGCTCCTCCGAGCGCACCCTCGCCGCGATCGAGGAGTACCGCCCCGCCCTGGAGCAGTGGGAGGCGTTCGCCCGCGAGCGCGGCGAGGCGCCCGGCGAGCTGGCGCTGGCGTGGCTCCTCCACCAGCCCGCCGTCACCGGTCCGATCACCGGGCCGCGGACGCTCGAGCAGCTCGAGAGCGCCGTCGCCGCCGTCGACATCACCCTCGACGCCGAGGCCCTCGCGCGCCTCGACGAGATCTTCCCCGGCCACCGGACCGCCCCCGAGGACTACGCCTGGTGACCACCCACCCCACTGCGAAGGAGCATTCATGAAGCAGCGCACTCTCGGCGACCTCCAGGTCGGCGCGATCGGACTCGGCGGCATGCCGATGTCGATCGAGGGCCGCCCGGACCGCGAGCGCTCGATCGCCACGATCCACGCCGCCCTCGACGCCGGCGTGACCCTGATCGACACGGCCGACGCCTACCACCTCGCCACCCAGGACGACCTCGGCCACAACGAGCTGCTGATCGCGGAGGCGCTGCGCAGCTACGGCGGCGACACCTCCGCCGTGCTCGTCGCCACCAAGGGCGGCCACCTGCGCCGCGAGCCCGGCCCCTGGGATCAGGACGGCCGCCCCGAGTACCTCAAGGAGGCGGCTCGCGCGTCCGCGAAGCGCCTCGGCGTCGATGCGATCGGCCTCTACCAGTACCACCGGCCCGACCCGGCGGTCCCCTACGCCGACTCGATCGGAGCGCTGGCCGAGCTGCTCGACGAGGGCGTCGTCCTCCGCGCGGGCATCTCGAACGCCGACCCGGACCAGATCCGCGAGGCGCACGGCATCCTCGGCGAGCGCCTGGTCTCGGTGCAGAACCAGTTCTCGCCGTCGTTCCGCTCCAGCGAGCCGGAGCTCGAGCTCTGCGCCGAGCTGGGACTGGCGTTCCTGCCGTGGAGCCCGCTCGGCGGCATCTCCTCGGCGGGCGAGCTCGGCTCGCGCTACTCCGCGTTCGCGGTGGTCGCCGAGGCCCGCGGCGTGACGCCGCAGGTCGTCTGCCTCGCCTGGGAGCTGGCGAAGGCCCCGGTCGTGCTGCCGATCCCGGGCGCCTCCCGCCCCGAGAGCATCCGCGACTCCGCCACGGCGGCCGACCTGGAGCTCACGCCCGAGGAGCTGGCCTCGCTCGACTGAGCCCGTTCATGACGGAGGAGGGATCCGGTCGAGGCACCGGTCCGACGCTGATCGCGGGATCTCGGCGCTGGTCCCTCCTCCGTTGCGAGCACGATCCCGCTCAGACCGCGTCCTGCAGCGGCTGCGGGAGGGCCGAGACGAACGCGCGGGCCGCGGCGCTCGGCCGCTCCGGCACCGCCACCATCGTCCGCCACACCAGGAGCGGATCGGCGAGCGCCACCGCCCGCAGCCCGGCCGGGCGCTTCTCGGCGAAGTGCGCCGGCACGACCGCGATCCCCATGCCGTACTCGACCAGGTCGAGCAGCGTGTGCACGTCGTTCACCTCGAGCTCGACCTCGAACGCGAGGCCGTGCGCCGCGAACGCCCGCGCCGCGAGGTGACTCGCCGCCCAGTGCTCCTGCAGCCCCACGATCGTCTCGCCCGCCAGGTCCGGGATGCGGCAGCCGACGCGGCTCGCGAGCGGGTGACCCGGGCGCACGAGCACCGCGAAGCCCTCGCTCGCCAGCGGCATCGTCCGCACGCCGCCCGGCACGGCTCCGATGTCGGCGACCAGCGCCAGGTCGAGGCGGCCGGCGGCGACGGAGTCGAGCAGCGTGCCGGACCCCTCGTGGATCAGCCGGAGCGCGACTCCCGGGTGCTGCTCGCGGAAGGTCGCGAGCTCGCGCGGCAGGTGCACGCCGCCGAGGCACTCCTCCGTGCCGACCGCGAGGCTCCCGCGGAGCACCCCCTGCACGGCGAGAACCGCGTCGCGGGCGGCGAGCGCGCTGGCGACCGAGCGCTCCGACTCCGCGAGCATCGCCCGGCCGGCCGGCGTCAGCTCGACCCGGCGCGTGCTGCGGGTGAAGAGGGGGCTGCCCAGCTCGCTCTCGAGCGCACGGATCGACGCCGAGAGGCCCGACTGCGAGATCTGCAGAGCGCTCGCGGCGCGGGTGAAGTGCTGCTCCTTCGCGACGGCGAGGAAGTGTTCGAGCTGACGCAGTTCCATGGGTCCATCCTCGTCGCGCGGGCGGAGGAGCGGGGACCGGACCCGGCACTCCCCAGCGGCCGCTCGGCCGCCGGGTGCGGAGCCGGCCGGCGGGTACGGCGGCCGCCGTCGCGAGAGCCGGCCCGGCTCAGGCGTCGGCGGACGAGATCGCGAGGACGATCGCCGTCAGCGTCGCCCGCAGGCGCTCGAGCGACGCGGGCTCCGACTCGTCCTCGAGGATCGACTGCTTGACCGCGTCGTCGTAGCCCGCCACCAGCAGGCGCACGGCGGTCGTGGGCTCGAGGGAGAACTCGCGGCGCACCTGGCGCAGCGCCCCGTGCACGATCTGCACGAGCGAGGCGTCGAAGCCGGCGCGGAAGTCGCGGTACTGCGGAGCGATCCGCGGGTCGCGGAGCGCGAGCAGCTCGAACTCCGACTCGACCACGCACCAGCGGCGGTTGTCGGTGGCAGGACCCTGAAGGAAGTCGAGGATGACCACGGCCAGCGTCTCGGCCGTCAGCGGCTCGTCGGCCGAGACGACGCGCGGGATCGTGCGGTCCATCTGCTCGACGAGGGCGGTCACCCGGGCGCCGTTCTCCCGCTCCATGAGCGCGAAGAACAGCTCCTCCTTGCTGGAGAAGTTGGAGTAGAAGGCGCCGCGCGAGAACCCGGCGCGCTCGCAGATCTGCTCGACGGACGCGCTGTGCACGCCGGTCTCGGCGAAGACGTCGTAGGCCGCGTCGAGCAGGCGCTCGCGGGTGCGGCCGCGGCGGGAGGTCTCGGGAGGGGTGGAGTCGATCGCCGTCATCACCAGCCTCCTGCCCGCCCTGTCAACACCTTCGACGCCGTTCACCTTATCCGATACATTCACGTATCGAATACGGTCCTGTATCGGATACGCTCGTGTATCGGAGCCCGGCTCCGCCCTGGTACAGAGACGTATCGCCATCCTCCCCACCCATCGTCAGGAGACCGCGTGTCGTCGCTGCTCTACCGTCTCGGTCGTCGCGTGTACCGCGCCCACCGCCTCGTCGCCGTCCTGTGGCTGCTGATCGTGGTGGCGGGCGGAGGAGGAGCGCTGCTGCTCAACCAGGGCACCGACAACACGTTCTCCATCCCGGGCACGCAGTCGCAGACCGCCCTCGACCAGCTCGAGCGCACCTTCCCCCAGGTCAGCGGCACGTCCGCGCGGTACGTGGTCGTCGCGCCCGACGGAGGCAGCGTCCAGGACGCCGACGTGAAGGGCCCCGTCAGTGACGCGGTCGCCGCGCTCGGCGACGTCGACGAGGTCGCGGCCGTCACGGACCCCTACTCCGACAGCGTCTCCGGCACGATCTCCGACGCCGGGAACGCCCTCGTCATCACCGCCCAGATGGACGGCTCCGCCACCACCACGAGCCCCGAGAGCCGCGACGCGCTGAAGGCCGAGGCGACGACCCTCCAGGACGCGCTGCCCGCCGGCTCCGTGGTCTCGCTCGGCGGCGACCTCTTCGCCCAGAACCTCCCCGGCGTGACCATCACGGAGGCGATCGGCCTCGTGGTCGCCCTCGTCGTCCTCGTGCTCACCTTCGGCTCGTTCCTGGCCGCCGGCATGCCGCTGGTCACCGCACTGCTCGGCGTCGCCCTCTCGATGTCGGCCATCTTCATCGCCACCCGCTTCGCCTCGATCTCCTCGACCACGCCGCTCCTGGCGCTGATGCTGGGCCTGGCGGTCGGGATCGACTACGCCCTCTTCATCATCAGCCGCCACCAGGACCAGCTGAAGCAGGGCATGGACCCGGAGGAGTCGACCGCGCGGGCGACCGCGACCGCGGGCTCCGCCGTCGTCTTCGCGGGCCTGACCGTGATCATCGCGCTCGTCGGCCTCTCGGTCGCGGGCATCCCGTTCCTCACCACGATGGGCGTCGCAGCGGCGGGCGGAGTCGCGATCGCCGTGGTCATCGCGCTCACCCTGACCCCCGCCCTCCTCGGCTTCGCCGGCGCGCGGCTGCGCCCGAAGGAGCGCCGCGCGAAGAAGAAGGCCGCGAAGGCCGCCGCCGCCGCGGGCACCCACGTCGACACCGAGGCGCACGAGGAGGCAGCGACCGCCTCCCCCGGCGGCCACGTGCACGCCGAGGTCCCGCGCGGGTTCTTCCGCGGCTGGGTCCGGGTCGTCACGCGCTTCCCGATCGTGACGATCATCGCGGTGATCGGCGTGCTCGGCGTCGCGAGCATCCCGGCGCTCAGCCTCCGCCTCGCCCTGCCGGACGCCGGCTACCAGGCCGAGGGCACTCCCGCGCGCACCACCTACGACCTGCTCGCCGAGAACTTCGGCGCCGGCTACAACGGCCCGCTCATCGTCACCGGCACGATCATCGGCTCGACCGATCCGCTCGGCCTGATGGACGACCTCAAGGGCGAGATCGAGAAGCTCGACGGAGTCGCCTCGGTGCCGCTCGCGACGCCCAACGAGACCGCCGACACCGGCATCATCCAGGTCATTCCCGAGGGCGGCCCCGACTCCGAGGCCACCAAGGCGCTGGTCGCCGAGATCCGCGACAAGCACGACTACTTCCAGCAGGAGTACGGCGTCGACCTCGCGGTGACCGGCCAGACCGCGGTCGGGATCGACATCTCGGACACTCTCGCCAAGGCCCTACTGCCGTTCGGCCTGCTCGTCGTGGGCCTGTCGCTGGTGCTGCTGACGATGGTGTTCCGCTCGCTCTGGGTGCCGATCAAGGCGACGCTGGGCTACCTGCTGTCGGTCGGTGCGTCCTTCGGCGCCGTGGCGGCGGTGTTCGAGTGGGGATGGTTCTCGGACGCTCTGCACGTCGACAAGACGGGCCCGATCATCAGCTTCATGCCGATCATCCTGATGGGCGTGCTCTTCGGCCTCGCGATGGACTACGAGGTGTTCCTGGTCTCGCGGATGCGCGAGGACTACGTGCACGGGAGGCCGGCGCGCGCCGCCGTCGAGTCGGGCTTCGTCGGCTCGGCCAAGGTGGTCACGGCCGCCGCGGTCATCATGTTCTCGGTCTTCGCCGCCTTCGTGCCGGAGGGGGACACCAACATCAAGCCGATCGCGCTCGGGCTCGCCGTGGGCGTCTTCGTCGACGCGTTCATCGTGCGGATGACGCTGGTGCCCGCCGTGCTGCACCTGCTCGGCGACCGCGCCTGGCACATGCCGCGCTGGCTCGACCGCGTCCTGCCGTCCTTCGACGTCGAGGGCGAGGGCCTCACGAAGGAGCTCGCGCTGGCCGACTGGCCGGAGCCCGGATCCACGGACGTGATCGCGGCCGAGGACCTCCGCCTCGACGGACCCGACGGTCCCGTCTACAGCGGCGTCTCGCTGCGGGTCGCTCCCGGCTCCTCCCTCGTGGTCCACGGGCCGCACCGCTCCGGCCGCACCGCGCTGCTGCTGAGCATCGCCGGTCGGCTCGCCCCCGACTCCGGGCGCCTGAAGGTCGCGGGCCTGGTCGTGCCGATCCGCTCCGCCGCCGTGCGCGGCCGGGTCGGGCTGGTGCGCCTCGCCGGAGCCGCCGACCCCGTCGCCGACGTCCGATCGGCCCTGGAGTCGGCCCCGCCGATCCTGGTGCTCGACGACCTCGACACGGTCACCGACCCGCAGCTGCGCGGCGCGATCCGGGCCGAGCTCGACGCCGCCCGCGCCGCCGACGACGCGTTCACCGTGGTCGCCTCCTCCGTCGACGCCGAGGCGCTCGACGACCTCCTCCCCTCCGACCGCGGCGTGCTCGCGGTCTCGCCCGCGGCCGAGCGCCGCGCGATCGCAAAGGTCCTCTGACAGATGGCTCTCCTCTCCCTCGAACGCCCCCGCGGCGTCAAGAAGGTGTCCTGGCTGACCCTTCTCGGGATCGTCCTGGTCCCCCTCGTCATCGGCGGCCTCCTGGTGTGGGCGCTGTGGAACCCGACCGAGCGACTCGACACGATCACGGCCGCCGTGGTCAACGAGGACACCCCGGTCGAGATCAACGGGCAGACCGTGCCGCTCGGGCGCCAGCTCGCGGCCGGCCTGGTGACGGGCGGCACCGACTCCGCGAGCTCGGACGCCCCCTCCTCCACCCCCTCGGCGAGCGCGACGCCGTCCGCGAGCACGACCCCGGTGCCCAACGTCTCCGGCTCGGACTCGACGGGCAACTTCACCTGGGTCCTCACGGACAAGGACGACGCCGCCAAGGGCCTCGCCGACGGCAGCTACGCGACCGTCGTGACGATCCCCTCGTCCTTCTCCGCCGCCGCCACCTCGTACTCCGGCGACGCCGCGGAGGCGACGAAGGCGACCATCGACATCGCCACCAGCGAGAAGGCCAAGCTCGTCGACGACGCCATCTCGGCCACCGTGACCAGCACCGCCACGTCGCTGCTCAACACGCAGCTGACCACGGCCTACCTCGAGAACGTCTACGTCGGCTTCAACACCCTCAACGAGCAGATCGGCCAGGCGGCCGAGGGCGCGGGCACGCTCGCCGACGGCGCCGACCAGCTCGGCACCGGCGCCTCCACCCTCGCCGACGGCACCAGCAGCCTCGCCGACGGGATCGACGAGCTCGCCACCGGCGCCTCCTCGCTCTCGGACGGCGTCGGGCAGATCGGCACCGGAGCCTCGTCCCTCGCCGACGGCGTGGGGCAGCTGGGCACCGGAGCCTCCGACCTCTCCGGCGGAGTCGCGCAGCTGGCCACCGGTGCGCGCGGCCTCTCCGGCGGAGTGGGACAGCTCGCGACGGGCGCCCGCGACTCGGCGACCAAGACGACCGCGCTGCAGGGCGGCGCCTCCGACCTGGCCGACGGGCTCGACCAGCTGAGGGAGGGAGTGGTGAGGACCGGCGACGGGACCCAGCAGGTCGCCGCCCTCAGCGCCGGCGCCGCCGCCGCCACTGCGGGGACCTTCGAGGCGCTCAGCGCCGCGCTCGAGGGCTGCGAGACGACGCAGTGCCTCGCCGCGCGCGCCGTCATCGCCTCGGCGGGCGGACCCACCGGCGCGACCACCCTCGCCACGACGACCGCGGGAGCCGTCGCCGGGATCGACGCGGGCATCCGCCTCGGCGGCGACGGGCAGCCCTCGCTGATCGACGCGGTCGGGCAGTCCGCCACCGGCGCGCGCACTCTCTCGGGGGGCATCGGACAGCTGTCCGGCGGCCTGACGCAGCTCGCGGACGGCGCGGACGACGCCGCGGACGGAGCGTCCCAGCTCGCCGACGGCCTCGACACCACGGCGGCCGGGTCCGCGCAGCTCGCGACCGGCGCCACCACCGCCGCGGCCGGCGCCCGCGACCTCGCGACCGGCGCGACCACCGCCGCGGGCGGTGCCGCCGACCTCGCCGCGGGAGCCTCCTCCGCCGCCGACGGAGCCGACCAGCTCGCCGACGGCGCGAGCGGGGTCTCGGACGGCGCCGTGCAGCTCGCCGACGGCACCCGCACGCTCGCGACCGGCCTCGACGCCGCGGTCGCGCAGCTCCCGACCTACACCGAGTCGGAGTCGACGAACCTCGCCGACGTCGTCTCGGACCCGGTCGAGAACGCGAGCAGCGCGACCGACCTGTTCGGAGCCTCCAGCGTCCCGTTCTTCGCGACGATCGCCCTCTGGCTCGGCGCCCTCGCGACGTTCCTGGTGCTCGCGGCGTTCTCGCACCGTGCACTCTCCTCGACCCGCTCCTCCGCGGCGCTCGCCCTCTCCTCCTACGTGCCGGCGCTCGTGATCGGCGTGGTGCAGGGACTCGCGGTCGCGATCGTGATGAGCGGCGTCGCGGGCCTGGAGCCGGGCCGCTGGGTCGGCTTCGCCCTCCTGGCGATGCTCACCGGCGCCTCGTTCGCCGCGGTGAACCAGGGGCTGGTCGCCCTGCTCGGAGGGATCGGCCGCTTCCTCGCGATGGTCGCGGCGGTGATCGCGCTCGGCGCGGGCATCATCTCGACGGTCCCCGGGCTGTTCGACGACGTGCTCGGGTTCCTGCCGCTCTCGGCGGCGCAGAACGCGCTGTCCGGAGTGGTCGAGGGCACCGACGGCACGGCCGGCGCCGTCGTCGGCCTGGTGATCTGGCTGCTGTTCGGGCTGCTGCTCACCGTCGCCGCGATCGCCCGTCGCCGGGTCGTCTCGGTCCGCGCCCTGCACCGCACCGCGGAGGCGTAGGCCGCGCCTCGCGCCACTCCTCCCCCGAACCGGGGACGGGTGGCGCGAGGATCGCGCCACCGACGCGCCTCTCCGGGCGACCGGTCCCGGCCGGGGCTAGCCTGACGCGATGGAGTCGGAACCGATGGCGATCCGGACGCGACGGGTGTACGGCCCGTCGGTCCTGCGACGCCTCCGCGCCCTCCTCCTGCGGCTCCTCGGCGCCGGCCTCGCGGCCGTGCTCATCCCGTTCGCCGTCCTCGCGGACCGCCGCGGCGTCCTCGACGAGTCGGTGCTCGCGCTCGGGCTCCTCGCCCTCACCGTCGTCATCGGACTGGCCTCGGCGGTCTCGCTCTTCGTCGTCTCCCCCACCCGCGTGATGACGACCGAGACGCAGGTCGTGCTGATGCGCGGCCGCCGCCGCCGCGAGCAGTGGCCCCGCCGGTCGGTCCGCTTCCTCGAGTCCGCCGACGGCGACGGCTTCGTCGCCTGGTGCCGCGGAGACGGAGTCGAGGTCCGCTGCGGCCACTTCCGCCCGGAGGACCTCGCCGCCCTGCTCGCCGACCTCGGCGCCGCCGCCCGCGTCCGCGACGCCCTGCCGCCCGCTCTGGCCGGGCCCGCCTCGGCCGTCCGCTTCCGGCCGCACCGCGCTCCGCTCCAGCGCCGGGCGGTCGCCCTGGTCGTCGTCGCCACGGAGGCGTTCGCCGCCGGCGTCCTGGCCGTCGCCCTCGCGGGATCCCCGTCGGGCGACCGCGCGCAGATCGCGCTGGGGGCGGTCGTCGTGGCGCTCTCCCTCCCGCTCGGGCTGGTCGCCGCGCGGCTGGCGCTGCGGCCCGGGCTGCCGGGCTCGATCGTGGTGTCGGAGTCGGCCATCCAGATCGACGGGCTGATCTTCCCGCTCGAGGCTCTGCGCTCGGTCGTCGCCTCGAGCCCGACGGGGAGCCGGAGCCTCCGCCTGACCCTCACCGAGACGAACGGCCGCATCACGGAGGTCCCCCTCGGGCTGCGGGTGCCGACGCTGCGGCGCGACCAGCTCTTCCCCGACTACCCGCTGCTGCTCGGCGTGCTGCGCGAGCGCACGGCGGGGCTGCTGCGGATCGAGGGCTGAGGCTCAGTCCTCGGCGCCGTCGGCGATGCGCTGGTGGTGGTGGATGACCTCGGCGACGATGAACCCGAGGAACTTCTCGGCGAACGCCGGGTCGAGGTGCGACTCCTCGGCGAGCGCCCGCAGCCGCGCGATCTGGCGCGCCTCGCGCTCGAGGTCCGCGGCGGGCAGCCCGTGCGCGGCCTTCAGCCGGCCGACCTTCTGCGTGAACTTGAAGCGCTCGGCGAGCAGGTGGATCAGCGCCGCGTCGATGTTGTCGATGCTCTGACGGATCTGCACGAGCTCGGCCCGCGCCAGGGACTCCTCGTGCGACGGCTCCTCGTGCGACAGCTCCTCGGTCATGCCCCGACCCTAACGGACCGCCCCCGGACACGACGACGGCCCCTGCCCGGAGTCCGGGAGGGGCCGTCGAGAGGGCCCGGTCAGTCGACCAGGTTGATCTGCACGGGGATGTTGCCGCGGGTGGCGTTGGAGTACGGGCAGAGCTGGTGCGCCGCATCGGCCACCTTCTGCGCGTCCTCGGAGCTCGCCTTCGGCACGTAGACGTCGAGCTCGACCGAGAGGCCGAAGCCGTCGGAGTCGTTCTTCCCGATCGAGACGCTGGCCGAGACGGCCGCGTCGGTCGTGTCGATCTTCAGCTGGCGACCGGCTCCGTGCAGGGCGCTGAGGAAGCAGGCGGAGTAGCCGGCCGCGAACAGCTGCTCGGGGTTGGTCCCCTCGCCGGAGCCGCCGAGCTCCTGCGGGGCGCGGGTGTCGAGGTCGAGACGGTCGTCCTCGGTGCGGACGTGGCCGTCGCGTCCTCCACCGGAGGCGTGGGCGATGGCGGTGTAGAGAGCATCCATCCCCCCATCCCACCACTCGGCCGCCGTGAGTCGGGTGAACGCGGGATGCACGTCCGTGCGTTCTCCCGGGAATCCCCCTCGGGAACGCTCCGGGGAGCGTCAAGCCCCTCCCCCTCGGCGCCCTCCGGGTGTGCGGTGGAGGGACACCGACCCCGACCGGCGCGAGCCGGAGAACGGACACGAGCATGCGAGCACTCACCTGGCAGGGCATCGAGAAGGTCTCGGTCGAGACCGTCCCCGACCCCCGCATCCAGCAGCCGACCGACGCGATCGTCCGGATCACCTCGACCGCGATCTGCGGCTCCGACCTGCACCTCTACCGCCTCCTCGGGCCCTACATCGACCGCGGGGACGTGCTCGGCCACGAGCCCATGGGCGTCGTCGAGGAGGTGGGCTCCGGAGTCACCACCCTGAAGCCCGGCGACCGGGTCGTCGTGCCCTTCACCATCGCCTGCGGCGAGTGCTTCATGTGCCGCCGAGGGCTGCAGTCGCAGTGCGAGACGACGCAGGTCACCGAGTACGGCTCGGGAGCGGCGCTCTTCGGCTACACGAAGATGTACGGCCAGGTCCCCGGCGGGCAGGCCGAGCTGCTCCGCGTGCCGCTGGCCGACTACAACACGATCGTCGTCGGCACGGACCTGCCGGACGAGCGCTACCTCTTCCTCAGCGACATCGTGCCCACCGCCTGGCAGGGCGTGGAGTACGCGCAGGTGCCCGACGGCGGGACCCTGGTCGTCTTCGGACTCGGCCCGGTCGGCCAGTTCGCGGCGCGGATCGGCGCCCACCGCGGCTACCGCGTCCTCGCCGTGGAGCCCGTCGCCGAGCGGCGCGCGATGGCCGAGCGGTACGGCGTGGAGACGTTCGACCTGTCCGATGACATCGCCGCGCAGCTGCGCGACCTCACGGACGGGCGCGGCCCCGACTCCGTCGTCGACGCGGTCGGCATGGAGGCGCACGGCTCGCCTGTCGGCTCGTTCGCGCAGTCGATGGCGGGGCTCCTGCCCGACCCGATCGCCCGCAAGGCGATGGACACGGTCGGCGTCGACCGCCTCGCCGCAGTGCACGCCTCCCTCGACCTGGTGCGCCGCGGCGGCACCGTGTCGCTGAGCGGGGTCTACGGCGGAGAGGCCGACCCGATGCCGCTGAAGTCGATGTTCGACAAGCAGGTGACGGTGCGGATGGGCCAGTGCAACGTGAAGCGCTGGATCGACGACCTGCTGCCGCTGGTGGAGGACTCCTCCGATCCGCTCGGCGTGATGGACCTCGTGACCCACCGGGCGCCGCTCGAGGACGCTCCGGCCCTCTACGAGACCTTCCAGAAGAAGGAGGACGGCTGCATCAAGGTCGTCCTGCACCCCTAGCCGGGGAACAGCGAAGGCGGCGCCCCCCGAGGGGAGCGCCGCCTTCGCGGTACTGCCGAGACCTACTTGAAGACGTCCTTGACGTCCTCGCCGGCCTTCTTGGCCGAGGCCGCGGCCTGGTCCTTCTGGCCTTCGGCCTTCAGGCTGTCGTCGTTCTTGTGGTCGCCCAGGGCTTCCTTCGCCTTGCCGGCGATGTCCTGAGCGGCGTTCTTGATCTTGTCATCGAGCCCCATGGTGGTGCCTCCTTCGCTGATCGTTGGCACGACCGTAGGACCGGGAACTGCCCGCTTCCTGGGAGCGGGAAGGGGCTTGCCCGGGTGCCCGCTGGACTGCGATGATTCGCGCCCTCGACCGGTGCCGGCCGGTCGAGGGCGCGGGATCAGGTCGCCGGGGTGGCGGACTCGGACGGAGCGGACTGCGAGGGCGCGTTCGTGGGCGTCTGCGACGATCCGTCGTCGGCGCTGGTGGGCACCGCGCTCCCCGACTGGTACGGCGTCTGGGCGTCGCCGGTGCAGCCGGCCAGCAGGCCGATCGTCAGGGCGGAGGCGCCGAGCGCCCCGAGGACCCGTGCGGCGCTCACTTGCCCGTCACCGCGTCCTTGACGGCCCCCACTGCCTTCTCGACGATGTTCGGCTTCGGGTCGGTGCCGTAGAGGCGCTCGTCCGGCTGCGTGGGCGGAGGCATCGGGACGTTGCCGCCGGGCTCCGCGACACGGTAGCTGAACTCTCCCTTGCCGTCCGGGGTCGGGCCCGAGGCCCAGCTGCCCTCGGAGGCCGCTGCTCCGTCCGAGAAGTTGATGTACTCGTACGACACGGAGCGCTCCTCCTTCGAGATCGGGAAGTTCGAGGGCACGGGCAGGTCCTCCCGGCCCTCCGCGCGCAGCTCGGCGGCCGCCGCGATCCACTGGTTCTGGTGCATGGTGTCGCGGGCCAGGAGGAACGACAGGAGGTCGCGCACGCCGTGGTCGTCGGTCATGTGGTAGAGCCGGGCGACCTGGAGCCGGCCCTGCATCTCCGCGTTCGCGTTGGCGGTGAAGTCGGCCAGCAGGTTGCCGCTGGCGGTGATGTAGGAGCCCTGCCACGGGTTGCCCATGCTGTCGACGGGGCGCGCGCCGGCGCCGGCCACGATGGCGTGCTGCACGTCGGAGCCGCCGATGACCGCCGCGAGCACGGGGTCCTTCTTCATCGCGTCCTCGGACTGCTCGACCGGGGCCTTCTCGAGCAGCTGGGCGATCATCACGGCGATCATCTCGACGTGGCCGAACTCCTCGGCGCCGATGCCGAAGAGCAGATCCCGGTACTTGCCCGGGTCGTGGGCGTTCCAGGCCTGGAAGCCGTACTGCATCGCCACGGTGATCTCGCCGTACTGGCCGCCGAGCACCTCCTGGAAGCGGCGGGCGAAGACCGCGTCGGGCTTCGAGGGCGTGGACGTGAACTGGAGTTCCTGACGGTGGAAGAACATGACTGGTTGCCTTTCCGGGGTAGCCGGGCGGATCCGGGTGCGGACGTCCGATGTCTGTCCTCTCGACGGTAGGGAGCCCTGTTCGCGGGTCAGAAGGGGCTTGACGCGGTGGCTGAGCAGTCGATCCACGGGCCCTCGGGACCCGCCCTCGTGGGCGCGGGATGGTAGCCCCAACAGGGGGTCAGCCGCTATGCCCTTCCCGGTACTCGAGGGCCCGAACAGACTGGCGACGCCGGCACGCATTCATCCCCCACTCGATCCTGGAAGGGACAGACGATGTCGAACATCGATCCCGCTTCACCTCCGTTCGGAGACGGCGCCGCGAACTTCGGCGCGACCGAGACCCCCACCGACAGCGGGGCGCACGTCGCCCCCACGGACACGTCCTCCGGCTCCTCCACGGGCGGTGCAGCCGACTCCGCGAAGGAGAAGGCGAGCGCCGCCGCGGGCACCGCCAAGGACCAGGCCGGCGCCGTCGCCGGCGACGCCAAGCAGGCCGCGAGCGAAGTGCTCTCGACCGGCAAGGACGAGGCCGCCAACGTGGTCCAGGAGGCCAAGGTCCAGGTCAAGGACCTCTACGACCAGAGCCGCACCCAGCTCACCGAGCAGGCCCACGCCCAGAAGGAGAACGCCGCCAAGGGCGCCCGCGCCTTCAGCGACGACCTGACCGCGCTGGCCAACGGCGAGGGCGGCAGCGACAACGCCGCCGCGAAGCTCGTCTCCCAGGCGGCCACCCGCGTGCAGGGTGTGGCCTCGTGGCTCGAGAACCGCGACCCGTCCGAGCTCCTCGACGACGTCCGCGCGTTCGCCCGCCGCCGCCCGGGTGCCTTCATCCTCATCGCCGCGGCGACGGGACTCGTCGGCGGGCGCCTCATCCGCGCCCTGACCGCCGAGGCGAAGGACGAGAAGGAGGCGACGAGCACCCGCACCGACGGGCCCGAGTTCGACGCCCCCGCCTCGACCACCGCGTACTCCGACGCCTCCGCGTACGACGCGCCCGTCGCGTCCGCCTACGGCACCGTCGGCTCGAGCTCCCTCGAGCGCGACTACGCGCCGACCGAGCCCGTCGCCGACCCGCTCGACGGCGGCTTCCCGAACGGCGGCCGGCTGTGACCGACCCGACGGGCGTCCACCGCTCGACGGAGACGCCCGACCAGCGGGCCGGGTCGACGTCGCTGGGCGATCTGCTCGGCGAGGTCTCGCGCGACCTCTCCACGCTGATCCGCCAGGAGATGGCCCTCGCGAAGGCCGAGCTCAAGGAGTCCGCCGGCAAGGCGGGCAAGGGAGCGGGCCTCCTCGGCGGGGCGGGCTACGCCGCGCTGATGGCCGTGCTCTTCCTCTCGATCGCCCTCTGGTGGGGCCTGGGCACTCTGATCGGCAACGGCTGGTCCGGAGTGGTAGTGGCCGTCATCTGGGCGATCGTGGCCGCGATCCTCTACGCGGTGGGCCGCAAGAGCCTGAAGCAGGTCGACGGCGCTCCCGAGACGGTCGACTCCCTCAAGAAGATTCCCGACACCCTCAAGCCGAACGGGGCAAGACGATGACGTACGACGCAGGACAGAACAAGACACCCGAGGAGATCCGGGCGGACATCGAGCGCACGCGCCTCGAGCTGGGCGGGGACGTCGACGCGCTGGCCGAGAAGGTCAGCCCGTCCGCCATCGCGCAGCGTCAGACCGACAAGGTCAAGTCGGCCGTGGGCTCCGTCCGCGACCGCGTGATGGGCTCGGCGCACGACGCCTCCGACTCGCTCTCGAGCGGTGCGGGCTCGGCGAAGGCCAAGGCCGAGGGCAACCCGTTCGCCGTGGGGCTCATCGCCCTCGGCGCCGGACTCCTCGTCGCCTCGCTCATCCCCGCCTCCAGCAAGGAGAAGGAGGCGGCGAGCCGCGTCAAGGAGCAGGCCCAGCCGGTCGTCGACAAGGTGACCGACGCGGCCAAGGAGGCGGCGAGCGAGCTCCGCGAGCCCGCGCAGCAGGCCTTCGCCTCCGTCAAGGAGACCGCGACCGACGCCGCGCAGAACGTCAAGGAGGCGGGCACCTCCGCCACCGACGACGTGAAGGACTCGGCCCGCGAGGCCAAGCACGCCGTCCAGGAGGACGTGCAGCACTGATCCGTCGGCGCTGACAGGGCGGTGGGCCTCCGGGCCCGCCGCCCTTCGTCGTGCCGCCGGGAATACACCGCCGCCCGCACTCCTTGCCCTCCGTATGCGATCGATCGTCTACTCCCGCACCGGTGACTCCTCCGTCCTCTCCCTCGTCGACCGGGAGGAGCGGGCGCCGGGCGCCGGCGAGGTCCGCGTCCGCGTCCTGGCGTCGGGCGTGAATCCGACCGACTGGAAGGCACGCGCCGACGGCGACCTCGCGTTCGACGAGGTCGTCCCGAACCAGGACGGCGCCGGTGTCGTCGAGGCGGTCGGCGAGGGCGTCGAGGGCCTGGCCGTCGGCGACCGGGTCTGGATGTACCTCTCCGCGCACCGCCGCCCCACCGGCACCGCGCAGGAGTCGGCGGTGCTCGCCGCCGAGCACGTCGTGCGCCTGCCCGAGGGCGTCGGCGCCGACGTCGCCGCGAGCCTCGGCGTCCCCGCGATGACCGCCCACCGCGCCCTCACCGTGCACGAGCACGGCCCCTCCCGTCTCGCGCCCGGCACCCTCGCCGGCCGCACCGTCCTGGTCCAGGGCGGCGCCGGAGCCGTCGGGCACGCCGCGATCCAGCTCGCGGTCTGGGCCGGGGCGACCGTCATCGCGACGGTGAGCAGCGACCCCAAGGAGCGGCTCGCCCGTGCGGCCGGTGCGCAGCACGTGCTGCAGTACCCGGACGACGCGCTCGCCGACCGGATCCGCGGGCTCGCCCCCGAGGGCGTCCAGCACGTGGTCGAGGTCGCCCCGGCTCAGAACGCCGCGCTCGACGTCGAGGTGCTCGCCAACCACGGCAGCATCGGGTACTACGCGAACAACAACGGCGACGAGTTCACCGTGCCGATCGTCGCGAGCTTCGCGAAGAACGCCCGCTGGCAGGGCCTGCTGCTCTACACCGTGGGCGAGGAGGCACTGCAGGCCGCGGCCGAGGACATCACCGCGGCGCTCGTCGACGGCGCGCTCCCGGTGGGCGAGGAGGCGGGCCTCCCGCTGACTTGGTTCCCGCTCGAGGAGACCGCGGCCGCCCACGACGCGGTCGAGCAGGGCGCGACGGGAAAGGTGCTCATCCGCGTCGCCGACTGACCGCGAGGGCTCGCCTCTGATCGACTCCCGGCCGGATCAGCCCCGGAGCGGGGGCGAGCCCGGGACGGTCGAGCGGTCGGCCAGGCCGGCCACGAGCTCGGCGAGCGCCTCCTCCGCCGTGCGGGTCGGCGCCCAGCCGAGCTCGGCGCGGGCGCGCTCGGTCGACATGACCGGGACGTTGCCCGCGATGTCGAGCCAGCCCGCGTCGGTGCGCTGCAGGCGCAGGTGCCAGGTCGCCGTGACGACGGAGCGGAGCAGCCCGAACGGCACTGTGACCAGGCGGGCGCCGAAGGCGTGCGCCAGCCGCTCCGGAGTGAGGACCGGCTCGGCCGCGATGTTGAAGGCCCCGCCGGCGCGCCGGTCGAGCGCGCGCCAGAAGGCGTCGGCCACGTCGTCGGCGTGCACGCCCTGGAAGACGATGCTCCGCGGCAGCGGCAGGACCGGGATCCGGACCGCCTTCAGCCACCGCGTCGGGTAGTGGGGACCGGCGAAGAGCCCGGCGATCTCCGTCGCCGCTCCGCGCTGGAAGACGAGCCCCGGGCGCAGGCGCGTGACGACGATCTCGGGGTGCCGCTCCTCGAAGGCGTCGAGCTGCCGCTCGTTCGCGGCCTTGTGGCGGCTGTAGGTCGAGGTGTGCAGGCCGCCCGTGGGCCAGTCCTCGGTGACCCGGATCGACTTCGGCGCCGCGCTGTAGGCGCCCACGGACGAGGCGACGGCGACCTGGCCGACTCCCGCGGCGGCGACCGCCTCGAGCACGGCCGCGGTGCCTCCGACGTCGACCAGCCGCTGGAACGGCTCGTCGTGGCTGGGCTGCAGCGCCCAGGCGAGGTGCACGACGGCGTCGACGCCGGCGAAGGCCTCGCGGAGCCGCCGCGGGGCGACGCTCGACGCGAGGTCGATCTCGACCCAGCGCACGTCGCGGTACTCCTCCGAGCGGAGCCGAGGGGCCCGGCGGGCGATGCCCACGATCTCCTCCACCCCGGCCTCGCCGTGCAGGCGCCGCAGCAGCGCCGTCCCCAGGTTGCCGGTCGCCCCGACGATCGCGATCCGCATGGCGTCATCCCTCCGGGAGCAGCGCACGCCGACCCCCTCCTCCGAGGCTAGGCAGGGGCGCCGCCGCGGAGGAGCCGCTTGACAGCGGGCACGACGGGACGCTCGGCGGGGACCGCCGGCCGCCGGCGGGGTGAACGCTCCTCCCCAGGGCGGACGCGGCCTAGACCACGGCGGGAGCGGGCGCATCCCCCCGCGCGGCCGGCCGACGATCCCTAGCCTGGGACGATGCTGCCGACACCGCCCCGCCGCGTCCTCCCCGTGCGACACGAGGTCGAGGGCGTCACGCTGCGGACGGTCGACACCGGTCCGGCCGGGGCGGGCGCGGTGTTCGTCCTGATCCACGGGATCGGGATGTCGCACCACACCTTCTCGCCGCTCGCCGCCCGCCTGAAGCGGCACGGCCGGGTGATCGGCGTCGACCTCGCCGGCTTCGGCGCGAACGGGCGACCGCGGCGGAGGGTCGGCCTCGAGGACCACGCGCGGCAGGTCGAGCAGGTCCTCCGCGGACTGGGCGTCTCGCGCGCGGTCGTCGTCGGGCACTCGATGGGGTCGCAGGTGGCGGTCGAGCTGGGGCTGCGCGCGCCCGGCCTCGTCGACGGCGCGGTGCTCATCGGGCCGGTGGTGGATCCGCAGCGGCCCGGAGCGGTCCGCCAGGGGCTCGCGCTGCTGCGGGACTGCCTCGGCGAGCCGGTGGGCGTCGACGCGATCCTGCTGGCCGACTACCTGCGCGGCGGCCTGCGCTGGTACCTGCGCCAGCTGCCCGAGATGCTGCGGCATCCGGTCCAGGAGCGCGTCGCCCGGCTGGAGGTGCCGGTCCTCGTCGCCCGCGGCCGCGACGATCCGATCGCCACCCGTGACTGGTGCGAGCGGCTCACGGCCCACGCGCGCGAGGGGCGGCTCGTCGAGTTCGCCGGCTCGCGCCACGTCGTCCCCCGCACCGAGCCCGGAGCGCTCGCCCGCGAGATCCTCCGCTTCGCCGCCGCGCTCGGCGAGAGGCCCGCCGCCCCGCTCCCCCTCCGGTCGGAGCCGGCCGCATGAGCCGGCTCCGGCGCCTGGTCCGCGACGCCGTCTGGTGGATCCGCGACTACGCCTACGCCGTCGCCTGGCAGGTGCGCGGCGTCCTCTCGCGCCGTGCCCCGGACGACTACCTCGACGGCGACCGGCGGCCCGTCGTGGTCCTGCCGGGGATCTGGGAGACCTGGTCCTTCCTCCGCCCGATCATCGATCCGCTGCACGAGCGCGGGCACCCTCTCCACGTGCTGACGAGCCTCGGCCGCAACGGCCGCCCGGTCGCCCGGACGGCCGAGGACGTGGCCGCCTACCTCGCCGAGCACGGGCTCCGCAACGTGGTGATCGTCGCCCACAGCAAGGGCGGGCTGATCGGCAAGTACGTGATGACCGAGCTCGACCCGGACGGCCGGGTCGACCGGATGGTCGCCGTGGCGACCCCGTTCGGCGGCTCCCGCTACGCGCCCTACCTGGTCCTCCGGAGCCTGCGCGCCTTCTCGCCGCGCGACGCCACGACCCTGCTGCTGTCGAGCCGCTCCGGAGCGAACGCGCGGATCACCTCCGTGTTCGGCCTCTTCGATCCGCACATCCCCGAGGGCAGCATGCTCGAGGGCGCGGTCAACGTCCGGATCGAGACCGGCGGGCACTTCCGCATCCTGAGCGACCCCGAGACGCTCACCGCGGTCGTCACGGCGGTCTCGGCTGAGGAGCGCGCCGACGGAGAGGCGCCCTGACGACGGCGGAACCCCTGACGACTCCGTAGCAACCCGCGTCGCCGCGGCGGAACCCCCTGGCGCCTCCGGCCCGCGAGGCGGAGCGTGGAGCCATGCCCGCCTCCTCCACCGGCCCGACCGAGCTCCTCCTCGTCCGTCACGGCGAGAGCCTCGCCAACATCGCGGCGAGCGCCGCCGAGGCCTCGGGGGCTCACGAGATCGCCGTCGACCGCCGCGACCCCGACGTCGAGCTCTCCCCCGCCGGCGAGGAGCAGGCGCGCGCGCTCGGCCGCTGGCTGGCCGAGGAGGCGCGGCCCGCCTCCGCCTGGACGTCGCCCTACCGCCGCGCCTCCGCGACCGCGCGTCTCGCCCTCGGCGAGGCCGGCATCGACCTGCGGCTGCGCCCCGACGAGCGCCTGCGCGACCGCGACCTCGGCGTCACCGACCGCCTCACCTCCGCCGGCGTGCGGGCCCGGATGCCCGAGGAGGCGGCGCGGCGCGAGTGGCTCGGCAAGTTCTACTACCGGCCGCCGGGAGGCGAGGCCTGGACGGACCTCGCGCTCCGCGTCCGCGCCTTCGTCGACCACCTCGCCGTCGCCGCGCCTCCCGGGCCGGCGATCCTCTTCTGCCACGACGCGGTCGTCCTCGTCCTCCGCTACGTCCTCGAGGGCCTCTCCGAGCACGAGCTGCTCGACATCGGCGCCTCGACGCCCGTCGCCAACGGCTCCGTCACCCGTCTCGTCCGCGACGGCGGCGCGTGGCGCCTCGACCTCTTCAACCGCACGTCCCACCTCGAGCGCTCCGGCACCCCCGTCACCCGGCACGACGACCGCGCGGACGGAGAAGGAGACCCTCATGAGTGACCTCGTCTCCCGCGCCCTGCTCGAGCAGCGCTGGCCCCTCCCGGAGCCCGGAGGCTCGAAGCACTCCCGCGGCGACGTGGTCGTCGTCGGCGGCGCCCGCAAGACGCCCGGCGCCGCGATCCTCGCGGGGATCGCCGCGCTGCGGACCGGCGCGGGGCGCATCACGCTCTGCGTCGCCGAGTCGGTCGCGTCGGCCACCGCGGTCGCGCTGCCGGAGTGCGGAGTGGTCCCGCTCGCGGAGACCCGGACCGGCTCCGTCTCGGGCCGCGGGCTCGACGTCCTGGCCGGCGAGCTCTCCTCCGCCGACGTCGCCCTGATCGGACCCGGCCTGGACGACCCGCGCGCGACCGCCGCGACCCTGCGGGCCCTCGCTCCGCTCCTCGACGACGTGCCGGCTGTGCACCTCGACGCCTTCCCGCTCGGAGTCCTGCCCGGGCAGCGCCGTCTCGCACGGAGGCTCGCGGGCCGGCTCCTGCTGACCCCGAACTCGGAGGAGGCGTCCCGGCTCCTCGGCGAGGAGGTCGACGACGTCGAGCGGGCCGCCCTCGCGGTCGCCGAGCGCTACTGCGCGGTGGTGAGCCTGTTCAACACGATCGCCTCGCCCGACGGCGACGCGGTGCGGATCGAGGGCGAGCACCCCGGGCTGGCCACCGCGGGCAGCGGCGACGTGCTCGCCGGAGCGACGGCGGGCCTGCGCGGGCGCGGCGTCGATCCGATGGGCGCGGCCGCGTGGGGCGCGTTCCTGCACACGGAGGCGGACACGCGCCTCTCCGCGCGGATCGGCCCGGCCGGGTACCTCGCGAGCGAGATCCCGGGGGAGTTCCCGCGCGTGCTGGCGGGCTGAGCGGCGCGGGTGCACTGAGGACGGCAGTCGTTCCGAGGCGGGCCGGCGGTGCGAGCGCCCCGGACCGAGCCGGCGGCGTGAGCGGCGGCGATCACCGTGACCGCGGCGTCGACCTCAGTGCGCGACGTCGGCGACCGAGAACGCCACTCCCGGCGTGATCAGGATCGAGGTCTCGCGGGGCTCGCCCTCGCCCTGGTTCACCGTGATCCAGCGCGACGCGGAGCCGTCCAGGGCGCGGTCGATGCTCTCGCGCACCTCCGCGGCCGACGTCTCGCTCAGGCTGAACGGCGCTCCGCCGTAGATGATCTCGACGCGCTTCACAGCATGCTCTCCTCGCTCTGACGGGCGGTCCCGTGGGGCTCCTCGCTGATCCGCAGCCCGTGCGCCGTGTGCGAGTCGGCGAGCAGCTGGCGGATCCAGTCCGGGTTGATGTTCGGGGCACGGCCGCCGTGGTACTTGAAGCGCAGCGGGATGGCGGGGTGCAGCCAGATCGAGGTGCGTCCGTCGCCGACCGCCTGCGAGTCCTTCCACGAGAAGTAGAAGGACTCGTTGCGCGCGAGCTTCGAGCCGATCACGATCTGCAGGTGCGCCAGCAGACGGTCGTCGAAGTCGGCCTCGAGGGTCGAGTCGTAGATCAGTCGCCCCATCAGGCGGTTCTCCGTTCGGGAAGTCGCCCGTCCGCGAAGGATCGGGCGGAGTCGTGAGTGTCGATCCTACCGGCGCCCCGGATGCTCACCAGGAGTCGTCCTCCCCGTGGAAGTGCGGGATCTCGGTGTCGACGGCGGAGAGGGGCCCGGCGCCGCCGTCCTCCTCGGCCACGGGGTGCGAGACGCCCAGGCGGGCCGTCTCGCGGGTGAAGCGCTCGACGAGCTCCTCGTCGAGGAGCTCCTCGGCTCCGTCGTCCTCGGACTCCGAGAACAGCTGGCTCGCCGGTCCGATCAGCAGCGCCGCCCGTCCGGGCCGGCCGGACTCCTGGCGGATCGGGATGTCGACCGTGATCGACCCCTTGGTGAGCGCCAGCGCCTCCGCGTAGGCCAGCAGCGACCGCGCGATGGCGGTACCCGTCAGCACGGAGCTGCCGGCGTAGTGGATGCGTTCCATGCCTCCTTCCTACTCCTCGGGCGGCCGCCCGGTCAGCGGTTGCGCGGTCGAGGGAGGGAGCGCTAGCGCCGTCTCGATCCGGCGGTCGAGCGCGTCGCGGACGGCCGGCCACTCGGCCGCGAGGATCGAGTGGACGGCCGTGTCGCGCCACGAGCCGTCGGCCCGCCGCTGGTCGTGGCGGAGTACCCCCTCGAACACGGCGCCGAGGCGGAGGATCGCGGACCGCGAGCGCGCGTTCACCGCATCCGCCTGGAGCTTCACCCGCTCGTAGCCGCTGTCGAAGGCGAGCCCGAGCACCAGCCGCTTCGCCTCCGGGTTCACGACGGTGCCCCACGTCTCGGGCGCGTAGGCCGTCCAGCCGAGGTGGGCCGCCTCGCGCGCCTCGTCGAAGTCGGCCAGCGAGGTCGTGCCGACGACGCGTCCCTCCTGCAGCACGGCGAACGGCAGGCCCGTGCCCCAGGGGTAGTAGCGGTCGACGAAGGCGCGGAACTCCTCCGGGGTGCCGGGGAGGCCGGACGGTCCTCCTCCGTAGCCGCCGGCGAACACCTCCGGACGCCCGATCGCCCGCCCGAGCGGCTCGACGTGCTCGACGGCGAGCGGCTCGAGGACGATCGAGCGGCCGACGAGCGTGACGGGACCGGGGCGGCGGGGACTGCTCATGCGATCAGTGTGGGGCACCGTGCCAGCATGGCTCCATGAGCACCGCCGCGCTGTTCGAGTCCGCCGCCGCCGCCCTCGTCGGCCTGCTCGCGCAGGTGCGGGACGATCAGTGGGAGCAGCCGGGGCTCGGTGTCTGGGACGTCCGCGGCCTCGCGGGACACGCCTCGCGGGCGGTGCTGACCGTCGAGGCGTACCTCCTCGCTCCGGAGCCGCCCGAGCCGACCATCGAGGACGCGCTCGACTACTACGCCGCGCTGGCCGGGAACGTCGCCGACCCCGCGGCGGTGGCGCGGCGCGGGGTCGAGGCGGGGCTGCTGCTCGGCGACAGGCCGGCTCAGGCGCTGGCGGAGGCGGCGGGCCGCGCGGTCGAGCTGGCCGCCGCCCAGCGTCCCGGCCGCCTCGTCGCCGTGGGCGGCCACGCGATCGAGCTGGACGAGTACCTCCGGACCCGGCTGCTCGAGCTGGTCGTGCACACGCTCGACCTCTCGCGGGCCACCGGGATCCCGCACGTGCTGCCCGCCGAGGCCGTCGAGGCGTGCATCGCGCTGACCGGTGGGCTGGCCGCTCGAGCCGGACGCGGCGAGGAGCTCCTGCTCGCGCTGAGCGGGCGGGAGCCCCTCGCCGCGGGGTTCTCGGTGGTGTGAGGGCGCCGGCCCTCCGGCTGCGGGTTCTGCGCGGCGCCGGCCCTCGGGGCACCGGGTCCTCCGTGTGAGGGCGCCGATCCTCGGGCCGCGGGTTCTACGTGGTGCCGGTCCTCAGGCCACGGCGAGAGCGGCGACCGGCGACACCTTCGTGGCGCGGCGGGCGGGCAGCACGGCCGAGACGACCGTGATCACGACGCCCACCACGAGCACCGCCACCAGGATCGGCACCGGGACGGTCGGCGGGATCAGTCCGATGCCCGGCAGCGAGCCGAACACCGAGATCGCGCCGCACCAGCCGTAGACGATCCCGAGCACGATGCCGAGCACCGCGGCAGCGATGATCATCTGCGCCGCCTCGAGCACCACCATCGACCGCACCTGCGAGCCGGTGAAGCCGAGCGCGCGGAGCAGGCCCAGCTCGCGCCGGCGCTGCAGCACGCTGAGCGACAGCGTGTTGACCATCCCGACGGCGGCCAGGACGACCGAGAAGCCGAGCAGGACGCTCATCACCGCGGTGCTCACCTGGATGAACTGCTCGAACGCCGCGATCACCTCGGGGTTCGTCTCACCCGAGCGCTCCATGATCGTGCCGAAGGTGGCGGCGGCGACCGCGAACATCGTGACCAGCGACACTCCGATGACCAGTCCGATGACGGCGCGGGCGCTGCGCGCCGGATTGCGGACGGCGTTGGCGGACGCCAGGCGGGCGACGGGGCCCCGGCCGAAGGCGCGGCCCACGAGGGCCGTGAGCGGAGGGAGCAGGACGGGCGCCCCGAGGATCACGCCGGTGAAGGACGCCATGCCTCCGACGAGCCCGAGCAAGACGCCGCCGGGGTTGGCCATCCCGAACACCACGCCGCCGGCGAGCAGCAGCGCGCCGACCACGACGAAGACGATCGCCGTGACGTTGCGGGCGGTGCGGCCTCGCAGCTCCTCGTAGCGGGGCTCGGCGGAGGATCCGGCGGCCTGCGACGGCGCGACCGCGAGCACGCGGCGCGATCCGGACCACGAGGCGATGACCGTCGAGGCGACCACGGCGATCAGCGGCAGCACGAGGCCGGGCGAGACGAGCGGGTAGTCGAAGCGGGGCAGGGTGCCGCTCCGGATGGCGAGCTCCGCGGCGAGCGCCACGAGAGCGACGCCGGCGACCAGGCCGATCGCCGCTCCGAGGAGCCCCTGCAGGAGGCCCGTGCGGACGATCCCGCTGCGCAGCGACCGGCCGGAGGCGCCGAGCAGGCGCAGCAGGGCGATCTCGCGCGTGCGCCCGGCGATGACGGTCGAGACCGCGTTGGCCGTGACGATCCCGCCCACGAACACCGCGATGCCGAAGAAGACGGCGCCGACCATCCCGAGCATGAGGGCGACCTGGCCGATGCCGTCGATCCCCGCTGCCGCGAAGGCCGCGACCATGTCGGCGATGACCTGCACGAGCACGGCGCCGAACGCCGCGGCGAGTGCGGCGACGGTGACGATGGCGCCCCCGCCCTGGCTCGAGCCCGTGCGCACGCCGCTCACGCCGCGCCCTCCATCGTGAGCATCGCGCGCGAGATCTCCTCGGCGCTCATCCCGCGGCGGTCGTCGACGACGGCCCCGTCGCGGAGGAAGACGATGCGGTCGGCGTAGGCCGCGGCGATCGGGTCGTGGGTGACCATCGCGATCGACTGGCCGTACTCGCGCGTGGAGGCGCGGAGCAGGCTGAGGACCTCGCGGCCGGTACGGGAGTCCAGGTTGCCGGTGGGCTCGTCGGCGAAGATCAGCTGCGGCCGGGTGGCGAGGGCGCGGGCGATCGCCACGCGCTGCTGCTGCCCGCCCGAGAGCTCGTGGGGCCGGTGCGTGAGGCGCTCGCGGAGCCCGAGGGACTCGATCAGCCGGGCGATCCACTGCTCCTCGTCGCCGGTCACGGAGCGGCCGTCGAGCTCGAACGGGAGGCGGATGTTTCCGCGCACGTCGAGCGTGGGGACGAGGTTGAAGGCCTGGAAGACGAAGCCGACGCTGCGGCGGCGGAGCACGGTCAGCTCGGCGTCGCTCATCGAGGTGATCTCGGCGTCCCCGAGGAACACGCGGCCGGAGGAGGCGGTGTCGAGGCCGGCGAGGACGTGCATGAGCGTCGACTTGCCGGATCCGCTGGGGCCCATCACGGCGGTGAACTCGCCCCGCTCGATCGAGAGCGTGACGTCGTCGAGGGCGACGACGGGCGGCGTGCTGCCGTAGAGCTTGCGCAGGCCCTCGACGCGCGCCACGACGGAGGAGGTCTGGTTCTGCATGTCCTCGACGCTACGGAGGCACCCGTGTCGCCGGCGTCGTCCGCAGTGGCTCGCGGCGTCATCCCTCCGGCGGACCCGCGATGGTCCTGCGGGGTCAGCGGGGCCGGAGTCCCGCCCGGCGGAGGGCGAGGGCCGCCAGCGCGGCGGTGACGGCGGGGTCGCCGGTCCTCCAGCCCGCGGCGGCCTCCGGGTGCGCGGCGAGGATGTCGCGGGGGGACGCCTGGGTGAGCGCGCGCAGGGCCAGCAGCTCGGTTCCGCCGCCGGTCGAGCCGAGGGCGCGCAGCTCGGCGGTCCGGCGGGCGAAGCGGAGCCGGGGCCGGAGCCAGAGCACGGCCAGGAGCAGGAGCGGGAGGCCCCCGACGGCGAGCCCGGCGACCACGGCCAGGGCGCTCGCGAGCTGCTGCTGGTCGCGTCCGGCGGCGGCGAGCACGGAGCCGGCCCCGCTCGCCTCGTCGAACGGAGCGCGCACCGCGTCGCCGAGCAGGGGGATGCCGCCGAGGGTGGTCCCGGCGTCGCTCATGGTCGAGCCGAAGCCGCTGCCGGCGCTCTCGAGCCGCCGGCCGATCTCGGCCAGGCCGGCGATCAGCGAGCCGACCGCGATCCCCGCGGCGATCGCCACGACGGCCACGCCGAGAGCGAGGGCGTCGGCCAGGATCTGCCGCGCGCGGACGGCCGGGAGGTCGGCGTAGATCTGCATGCGCCGATTATCCGGCGCGCTCGGCGGCGGTCGTGTCCACACCGGAGGCAGGATTCGTCGAGAGGGCCGGGGATCCGCGTCACTCCGCGAGGTCACCGAGGTTCTTCCTCCGTTGTGACCACGTCGGCCGCCTCCGAGAGGGCTGCCCGGCCCGGCTCCTCGCCGCCTCTAGTCGAGCAGGTCGTGCAGCACGACGACCTGCTCGCGCTCCGGGCCGACGCCGATCGCCGAGAACCGGGCGCCGCTCATCGCCTCGAGCGCGCGCACGTAGTCCTGCGCGGTCTGCGGCAGGTCCGAGAACTCGCGGCAGCCGGAGATGTCCTCCTGCCAGCCGGGGAACTCCTCGTAGATCGGCTTCGCGTGGTGGAAGTCGCTCTGCGAGACCGGGACCTCGTCGTGGCGCACGCCGTCGACGTCGTAGGCGACGCAGACGGGGATGGTCTCGAGGCCCGAGAGCACGTCGAGCTTGGTGAGGACGAAGTCGGTGACCCCGTTGATCCGCGCCGAGTAGCGGGCGATCGGGGCGTCGTACCAGCCGCAGCGGCGCGGGCGGCCGGTCGTGGTGCCGAACTCGAAGCCCTGCCGGCGGAGGTACTCACCCCACTCGTCGAAGAGCTCGGTCGGGAACGGGCCGGCGCCGACGCGGGTCGTGTACGCCTTGATGACCGCGATGACGCGGTCGATGCGGTTCGGTGCGACTCCGGAGCCGGTGGCCGCTCCTCCCGAGGTCGCGTTGGAGGAGGTGACGAACGGGTACGTGCCGTGGTCGACGTCGAGCATCGTGGCCTGGCCGGCCTCGAACAGCACCGTTTTGCCCGCGTCGAGCGCCTGCGAGAGGACCAGCGACGTGTCGGCGACCATCGGGCGCAGGCGCTCGGTGTACTGCAGCAGGTCCTCCAGCACCTGCTCGACCAGGATCGCGCGGCGGTTGTAGACCTTCACCAGCAGGTGGTTCTTCTGGTCGAGGGCGCCCTCGACCTTCTGGCGGAGGATGTTCTCATCGAAGAGGTCCTGGATGCGGATGCCGACGCGGTTGATCTTGTCGGCGTACGCCGGGCCGATGCCGCGGCCGGTGGTGCCGATCTGGCGCTTGCCGAGGAAGCGCTCCGTCACCTTGTCGAGGGTGCGGTGGTAGCTGGTGATGACGTGCGCGTTGGCGCTGACGAGCAGCTTCGACACGTCGACGCCGCGGGCGCTCAGCGCCTCGAGCTCGTGGAACAGCACCTCGATGTCGACGACGACGCCGTTCGCGATGACCGGGACGACGCCCGGGGTGAGGATGCCGGAGGGGAGCAGGTGCAGGGCGTACTTCTCGTCGCCCACGACGACGGTGTGCCCGGCGTTGTTGCCGCCGTTGAACTTCACGACGTAGTCGACGCGGCTGCCGAGGAGGTCGGTGGCGCGTCCCTTGCCCTCGTCGCCCCACTGGGCGCCGGTGATGACGATTGCTGGCATGGCGTGTCCTTCTCGACGGGAGGGGCGGGGGTGGGCGGGTGCGGCGCGGCAGTCGTGCCGCCTCCGCGCGACCAGCCGCTCGATTCTAGCGGAGGGGCCGGAGGACGGCTCCTGCGCTCGGGGTCGACCCGGCGGACTCTTTCGCCGCGGGCCGGCCCCGCGGACTCCCCCCGGCTCCGCGTCGGTCCCGCCGACGCATCGCCGAGCAATGCTCTCGATCCCGTCATGCGCAGTTCACACGCGGCGCATAGATTCGAGGACGTTCACACTCCACTCATCACGCGAACAGGACCACGATGCGCAGACTCCGCGCCGCAAGCCTCCTCGCCGTCGTCGCACTCGGAGCCGCCACCGCCGCTCCGATCGCCTCGGCCGCCCCTCTCGACGACGGCGTCGAGCTCACCCTGGTGTCGACGACCGACACGCACGGGCACGTCTACGACTGGGACTACTTCGCGAACGCGCCGTACCCGGCCGACGGTGCGCTCGGCCTCACCCGCGTCGCGACCGAGGTCGACCGCCTCCGCGCCGAGAAGGGCGAGGAGTCCGTGCTCGTCATGGACAACGGCGACGCGATCCAGGGCACGCCGCTCACCTACTACTACGGCCTCGGCGACGGCGCCGCGGGCGTCCTCTCCGGCAAGACGACGCACCCGATGGCCACCGCGTTCAACACCATCGGCTACGACGCGCAGGTCGTCGGCAACCACGAGTACAACTACGGGCTCGACATGCTCAGCGCGTACGAGGGCGACCTGAACGCCCCGCTGCTGGGCGCGAACGTCGTCGACGTCGCCACCGGCAAGCCGTACCACGACCCCTACACGCTGATCGAGCGCGAGATCGACGGGAAGACGGTCACCGTCGGCGTCCTCGGCCTCGTCACCCCCGGCGTCCGCGTCTGGGACAAGCAGTACGTCGACGGCGTCCTCGAGTTCCAGGACATGGTCGCCGCCGCGAAGCAGTGGGTCCCGATCGTGCAGGAGCAGGCGGACGTGGTCGTCGTCCTCGCGCACACCGGCCAGGGCACGGTGCCGGACGCCGAGTACGACGCCGCCGACCTCAACGAGGACGTCGTCAACAACATCGCGACGCAGGTCCCCGGCATCGACGTGGTCGTCGCCGGCCACAGCCACAAGGACCTGCCGCAGACGCTGTTCACCAACGTCGCCGGCGAGCAGGTGCTGGTCACCCAGCCCGAGTTCTGGGCGCAGGGCCTCACCGAGGTCACCCTGAACCTGGTGCCGGACGCCGCGGGCGGCCTCGAGGTCGACTGGTCGGCCGGGAACGCGCCCGTCACGCAGCCCGTCTACGCGAAGGACATCGCCGAGGAGTCGCCCGCACTGGTCGCCGCCCTCGCCGAGCAGCACGCCGCCACGATCGAGTACGTGAACACCCCCGTCGCCGACTCGGTCGAGGAGCTCTCGGCCGCGACCTCGCGCTACGAGGACACCCCCATCATCGACTTCATCAACACCGTCCAGGCCGAGACCGTCGAGACGGCTCTCGAGGGCACCGAGTGGGCCGACCTGCCGGTGATCTCGCAGGCGTCGCCGTTCTCGCGCACCGCCGTCTTCCCGAAGGGACAGGTCAGCATCCGCGACATCGCGGGCCTGTACATCTACGAGAACACCCTCCGCGGAGTGGAGCTGACCGGAGCCGAGGTGCGCGACTACCTCGAGTTCTCGGCCCGCTACTTCGTGCAGACCGCCGAGGGCGCCGTGTTCGACCCCGAGACCGGCACCAACGCGACGACCGAGGACCGCCCCGACGGCATCCCGGACTACAACTACGACGCGATCTCGGGCCTGGACTACGTGATCGACGTCTCCCAGCCCGCCGGCTCGCGGATCCGCGGTCTCGCCCACGCCGACGGGACCCCGGTCGCCGACGACGAGCGCTTCGTGATGGCGGTCAACAACTACCGCCAGAGCGGCGGAGGCGCCTACCCGGCCGTCGCGCAGGCACCGCTCGTCTACGACGAGCGTCTCGAGATCCGCCAGCTCCTCATCGACTGGTCGACCGCCCGCGGCGTGATCGACCAGGCCGACTTCTACGACCCCAACTGGTCGCTGACGACGGAGCCCGCCGCCGAGGTCCCGGTCACCCCGGCGCCGACCGAGCCCGGCGCCCCGACGGAGCAGCCCACCACCGCTCCGTCGCCGCACCCCACCACCACGGCGGCCCCCGTCGCGGGAGGCTCCGGCCCGGGCTCGCTCGCGAACACCGGCGCCGACGCGGCCGGCCTGATCGGCGGAGCCCTCGTGCTGCTGCTGTCGGGTCTCGCGCTGGTCGTCGCGCGACGCCGCCTCGCGGCCTAGCCGAGCAGGGCACGGGCGGCGGTCGGCGGGGTCTCCCGCCGGCCGCCGTTCGTCGTTCCGGAGGATCGCGGGACGATCGGGCCGCGGACCGGCGGCTCAGTCCCCGCGGCGTCGCGACCGGCGGGCCCGCCAGGCCGAGAACGCCCCGGTCGACCAGAGCGCCCAGACCACCAGCAGGGGCTGGAAGACGAGCCGCACCGCGCGCGTCGCGTCCGTCTCGAGGCCGAACGCCGGCGTCCGCGTCAGCAGCTGCGAGATGTTCCCCGGGAAGACCGCGACGAAGAACGCGGCCACCACGACTCCCACGATCACGCGCCACCGCACGAGCACGACGAGCGCGAGCCCGAGCGCGATCTCGACGACGCCCGACGCGACGACCACCAGGTCCGGGTCGGCCGGCAGCCACGGCGGGACCTGCGCCTGGAAGGCCTGACGCGCGACCGTCAGGTGCGCCGTGCCGGCCGTGACGAGCAGCAGGCCCAGGAGGATGCGGGCGAGAGTGCGCGGAACGGAGCGGCGTCCTCCGTCGGGCGCTGTGGCGGCGGTCATGCCCCCCAGTCTGCGCTCGGAGCCCGCTCGCGCCGACCGCGCGCGCGTTCCGGCGGCGCCCCGTATCCTCGTTACCGCCCCGTCCGCAGACCGTGAAACGAGTTCCATGAGCACCCTGCCCCGCCTGATGGCCTTCGACCTCGACGACACCCTCGCCGCCTCGAAGTCCCCCGTCGACCCGGCGATGGCCGACCTCTTCGTGAAGCTGCTCCAGGCCACCGAGGTGTGCATCATCTCGGGCGGCCAGATCGGCCAGTTCCGGATGCAGGTGCTCGACCGCCTCGAGGGCGCCGACCCCGAGGTGCTCGCGAAGCTGCACCTCATGCCCACCTGCGGCACGCAGTACTACCGGTACGAGAACGGCGACTGGGCGCAGATCTACGCCGAGAACCTCACCGAGGACGAGAAGTCGCGCGCGCTCGCCGCCGTCGAGGAGAAGGCGAAGGAGCTCGGCTACTGGGAGTCCGAGACCTGGGGCCCGATCCTCGAGGACCGCGACTCGCAGATCACCTTCTCGGCCCTCGGCCAGTCCGCGCCCGTCGAGGTCAAGCAGGCCTGGGACCCGGACGGCGAGAAGAAGAACACCCTCCGTGAGGCCGTGCAGGCCGTGCTCCCCGACCTCGAGGTCCGCTCCGGCGGCTCGACGTCGGTCGACATCACCCGCAAGGGCATCGACAAGGCGTACGGGATGAACAAGCTCACCGAGCTCACCGGCATCCCTCTCGACGACATGATCTTCGTCGGCGACCGCCTCGACCCGGACGGCAACGACTACCCCGTCAAGGCGATGGGCGTCGAGTGCTTCGCCGTCGAGGGCTGGCACGACACCGCCGCGTACCTCCGCTCCTACGGCCTGTAGGCCGCGCCCCGCGAGCCTCTGCCGCGGCGGGGGCGCTGCGGCAGGGCGGCGCCGGGCGGGCGTCGTTCAGCGGTCCTCGTTCAGCGAGCCGGCGGCGGTGCCGCCGAGGGCGAGCCGGAGCCGCTTGGGCAGTCCGGCGACGACGATCGCGTGGGACTCCTCGATCAGCTCCAGCACCAGCCCGGACTCCACCGCCCCGCCCGCATCGACGGTCACCCAGTGCTTCTTGTTCAGGTGGTACCCGGGCTCGATGCCCTCGACCCCCGCGACGAGGTGCACCACGTTCTCGGGCAGCGCCTTGACGCTCACGACGGGGCGCTCGAAGCGCTCCGACTCGAGCGCGAAGACCTTCCCGGCGACCTTCCACACCCGCGTGCTCGGGCCGAACGGGAAGCTCGCCTCCGCCCCCGCGAGCCCCTCGAGGAGCCGCCGTACCGCCGTGTCGTCCATCCGATCATCCTCCCGCACCCGACTGCGCCGGAGGCGGAACGCGCCCGCTCACCGGACCCGACCCGAGTCCCATCGGAGCGGCGCCCGTCGCCGCCGCTCCGGCGCCGAGGTCGGACGACGCGACGGCAGCGTCGGAGGAGCCGGAACGGAGCGGACGTCCTGATGGGTCGATGAGCGACTGCGGATGCGCCGGCGATCCTCCTCTCGCCGCCGGGGATCCGCGAACGAGCCCGCGCCCGGCCGAGGTGAGGCCGATCAGTCGGATCACGACGAGGCCGTGCAGCCGACGGAGACGCTGCACCTGAACGAGGAGGACGCTCTCGGGAGGCGGTCCTGCCCGTGCGCGCCTGGTGACGGAATCACGAAGGCCGCAGAGGCCGTCCTCCGATCGGCCTTGTAGGGGTTCCTCGGGCGGGAACGCGAGCGGGGAGACGCATCCGGGCAGCCGACACCGGAGCGCCTCATCCGGCCGGACTCACGGCCCGATCGATCCGCCAGGAGAGAGAAGGAACACAAGCGGGAGACGGCTCTGCGCCTCACCTGTCGATCAATCATCTCTCTTGCGGCAGAACAGGGCGACCTCGGAGTGAGGCGGATAGTCGTTCCGCCGCCGTTTCGGAGCCTCTCTCATCTGTCTCGAGATCGTCGAACCCCGTTGCGTGGAATTACTTGGTGTGCAGTAGTCTCAGGCCTGCCGCGGGAAGGACAGCCCTCTCGCGAAATCAATCGTCGCGGAAAAACTCTCGGGACGCTGCGACATGAGCAGTGGATCTTCCGAGGGAACGTCTGCCGTCTACGGCTCAGGTCGTTCGTTGAAGATCCGCAGGCCATTCGTCCAACCAGAGAGGCATATTATGTCGAACACGTCCCCTTCTGATTCGCCCGTTCCGGCTCGCAATGCGGTTCCCGGCCGCCGGACCGTCCTGCAGGCGGCCGCATGGACCACTCCCGTCGTCGTCGCGGCGATCGGTGCGCCGCTCGCCGCCGCATCGGCCCCGGTGACCGTGCGCACGGTTGCTTTCGTCGACCAGGAGGGTGGCGATGCCACTACTTCCTACACGACGAGCAGCTGCAACCCGTTCAACGCCTACCTCCAGGTGAGCGATTCCGGAGTTCCGGCCGCCGCAGGCATCGCGGTGACGGTGACTCTGCCGACCGCGCTGCGCTGGTACGACGGCACGGCCGCACCTCGCACGCTGTTCACGGGTGCCGGCGGAAGCCTCCTCCTGGAGGGCTTCAACGGTCTGCGTTTCGCCACCGCCGGAGTCAGCCAGACGGGCACCATCACGGCCACGACAGCAGGCGTGGTGAATCCGGCCCAGCCGACCGTTCCCGTGGCCGATGCGACCACCGCAGCGATCGTGAACGGCACCAGCGGCACCCGCACCTCGACCTTCCGCGGACGTCGCAACAATGTCGAGTCCGAGATGCCGGAAGCTGTCACCACTGTGGTCGATTTCGCAGTCGCGTGGACCGGCGTCGGTGACACGGCTGTGTCTGCGACCTACCTGAGCTACGTCGTCTCCCAGAACGGGGACGTCTACTCGCACACCGCCCCCTCCGGCGGCTTCTACGAGTGGGACACGACGACCCCCATCCGCATCGGCATGACCAGCATCGCGGCGGATGACGGTCTGATCATCGCCGGCGGCGACCGCGGAGCCCGCCTGTTCTCGGCCAGCGGCAGCACGGTGTACGACTGGGACGGCGTCGCGCTCGCGGCCGCGCCCGGAGGCCGCACTGTCCTCGACATCGCCGTGTCGTTCAGCGACGACAGCCTGTGGCGGGTGTCGCTCGTCGCGACCGACGGGACGGCATGGGAGGCGACGAAGACCATCGAGGCCGGAGCGTCTTGGTCGCCGTGGACGCAGGTCCTCGCCACAGTCACCGGGCTGCGTCAGGTCGCCGCCGACACCCAGGTCTTCGGCGCGACGCGTCGCATCTTCGCGACGACGGCCGCTGTGTTCGACCAGGACGGCACCCAGCTCACCGCACTTCCGGCCGGACGCACGGCGAAGGACCTCGGAGTCGAGATCGGCGGCAACTGGATCAACGTGATCGGTGACAACAACCAGTACTACCGCACCCCGTTGAGCAACCCCGGGACGTGGGACAGCAACAGCACCGGCAGCCCCGTCGTCACGATCACGAACGTCACCAGCGTGGCGTCGGCCTCGACGCCGAACATCGGCATCCGCGCGTTCTACGTGGCAGGCGCGGCACTCTGCGGCTGAGCTGATCACCAGGGGGCGCCCTGACGACGGCGCGCCCCCCGAGCAGGACGAGCGGGTCCGGTGACGTCCTCCCCTCGATCACCGAGGGAGGACGTCACCGGACCCGCTCGTGCGAGCGGATGCCTCGCTCACAGGACGACCGGCTCGGGCGGACGGGGACAGGGCCTCGATCCCCGTTCGCGCTCACCGGCCCGAACCCGACACGACCCGAGCGATCCGCGACGTCCTGAACGGAGAGCGGAAGCGCCCCGGGAAGCCGTGACACGGCTCGTCATCGGCTCCGAGCAGCTCCCCGTCGAGGCAGGATCGCCCGCCGGCGAGGCGCTCGCCCCCGGAGCGCCCGACCACGGGCGCCTGGCCGCGGCCGTGGCCGGAGCCGATGACCGCAGACGCATGCGCCGATCTCGGCTCCACGCCCAGGAGCACTCCGGCGCAGCACCTGTCCGTCTCGATGAGCACGAGTGTGCCGTCGTCGTTTCCGGCAGCGGAAGCGTCCTGCTCGTCCCTGCCGGCGACGACGTGCCCGCCGTCGGTGCCCGACGATCGTCCGCCGGTCTCCCCTCGCGAGCTCTCGCGGCGCCTCTCCCGAGTCTTCTCCTGCCGTTGCGCGTCACGCCCCATCGACAGCGGCGGGACGCCGCGACACCGCATCAGCACCGGACGCACGAGCGCCGACCGCGCGAGCCGAGAGACCTGAGCCGCCCGACGGATCCGACCCGCCGAACCACCTCGACTCCCCGTGCTCGGGACGTCGCCGCCGCCGACGTCCGAGCGGTCGTCGACGGCGCACAACGGAGGTCCGAGCGCGTCCTCATCGTCGGGGAATAGTCGGAATAGCCGAGAGCATCCCCTAGGAGGGGCCTTTGCGCGGAGCTTCGCTCAGGACGGAGGAGCACGACGCCCGACCACTACGCTGAGGGCAGGTCGCTTATGCGAGAGAACAGCGGTCAGTCGCAGACAGGGCTCACACGGTGAAACTGCAAACACCCACTTCCACGAAGAGCTCTTCCTCCGAGAAGGGCCGGAGCTCCTGGTCCCGAGCAGTGGCCAGAAAACTCGTCATCACCGATGTCCTCGTCATCGTGTTCTCGGTCTTCAGCAGTCAGTTCTTCTGGTTCGGAGTGGAGAGCCGAGAATTGTTCGTGGCCGGCCATCAGCCGGAGATCGCGGGCCTGCTCGCGAACTACTGGATCGTCTCCTCGGTGATCGTGGTGCTGTGGGCCGCCCTGTTGAAGTTCTACGCCACACGCGAAGACCGTGTCCTCGGCGGAGAGGTGACGGAGTACAAGCGCATCCTCGATGCGACGCTCCTGCTGTTCGCCGTGATCACGTGCGTCGCCTACCTCGGCCAGATCGGCTTCGCCCGCGGGTACATCATCACCGCGCTCCCGCTCGGCCTCGTCCTGCTCTGGCTCGGACGCGGAGCCTGGAGGGTGTGGCTGCGGCAGCAGCGGAGCGCGGGCCGGTACTCCTCCTCCGTCGTCCTCGTCGGCTCGTCACGGAGCGTCGAGCACATCTACCGCGAGCTCGTCCGCGCCACCGGGGCCGGGTATCTCGTTGTCGGCGTGTGCATCCCCGAGGATCTGGCCAGCGATCGGGTGAGCGGGTGGGGGGTGCCTGTCTTCGAGAACATCACGGTGGATGCGGTGCCGGGCATCCTGAACCGGACCGGCGCCGATACCGTCATCATCACGAGCAGCGACCACCTGCCGCCCGAGCAGATCCGACAGTTGAGCTGGAGTCTCGAGCCGAGGCGCCAGCACCTGGTCATGGCGCCGAGCCTCACCGACATCAGCGGACCGAGGATCCACATGCGCCCGGTGGCGGGCCTTCCTCTCGTGCACATCGAGACACCTCGATTCGAGGGCAGCAAGCAGGCCCGCAAGCGTGCCCTCGACATCGTCGGATCGCTGAGCCTCATCGCCGTGCTGATGCCTCTCATCGCCTCGGTCGCACTGGCCGTCAAGCTGACGAGCTCGGGGCCCCTGTTCTATCGCCAGACGCGGATCGGCATCAACGGCAAGCCCTTCGGCATGATCAAGTTCCGCTCGATGGTGGTGAACGCTCATGATCAGCTCGCCGAGCTGCTCGCCGCTCAGGGAACGTCCGGAACACCACTGTTCAAGATCACCGACGACCCTCGCATCACACCGATCGGACGCTTCATGCGCAAGTACTCGATCGACGAGGTCCCTCAGCTCTTCAACGTGCTGAGAGGCGACATGTCGCTCGTCGGGCCGCGGCCGCAGGTGGCGGGAGAAGTCGAGCTCTACGACGAGGCCGCGCGCCGGCGCCTCAACGTCAAGCCGGGCATGACCGGGCTCTGGCAGGTCAGCGGGCGGTCGACGCTCTCCTGGGAGGACGCCATCCGACTGGATCTCTACTACGTGGAGAACTGGTCGTTCACCGGGGACCTCGCGCTGCTCGCGAGAACCGTGCAGGCCGTCGTCGCCCCCGGAGGCGGCGCCCACTGACGCATCGGGCCACCGCGCGAGCGGCCGGTCCTCACATCTCGGTGACGACCGCGTCGTCGATGCCGACCGTTCCCGCGGCGGGGTCGTTCAGGCCGACGGTCACGCGGAAATGCGACGCCCAGGACGGCGCCTGGCGATCCACGCCGGTCGCGGGTCTTACCCGGAACGGGAGTGCCGCGGCCATCGCCGCCATCGACTGCGTCGTCGAGGAGACGGGCTCCGAGCGGACGGTGACAGGGATGCCGCGGGCGTCACGACCGGAGACGGTGACGAAGGACTCCGAGACGATCATCGACCCGTTCGCAGCGGCCTGTCCGATGACGAGGTCGGCGGCGTAGACCCGCCCGGGTCTGCTGAGCACATCGAACGAGAGACTCGTCTGTCCGGTGCCTGTCTTCCGGACCAGGAGCCGCCCTGACGCGACGGCGAGCGTGGCCGACGGGCTCGCACTCCGAGAGGTGGCGTCCGGAGTGTCCAGGTACGCGTCCGCGACCGTGCCCACATCGAAGGCTCCATCGACGAGCCGGTTCGCGGCGCGGTGGACGAGAACCGAGGTCGGCACGACGGAGGGCTCGTCCAGGATCGAGACGTCCGCCAACCGGACGAGTCCGGTCCCTCCGACGAGGTAGCCCGATGCCGGAGCGACGTTGCGGAAGGAGGTGCTCGTCACGACGATCCCGCCTCCCCAGCTCCTGTGAGCCGTCTCGAAGACTGTGGCCGCCGCCAGCGGGGCGGCGGCGGAGACCGTGCCGCCGTTGATGCTGATCCTGGCCGTCGTCGTCGCAGCGGTGGAGAACGCGCTGACCGTGCTCGCCGGGGTCAGGCGGACGGTCGCAGCGTGCAGCGTGACGGCACCCCCTGAAGCCTCGACCGCGCGATCGCATCCGCTGATGGCCAGCGACGTCGTGTGCAGCTCGCCACTGGTCGACGCGGAGGACAGTCCCGTCGTGCACGAGCGCACAGAACCGCCGACCATCGCGAGATTCGACCCAGGGGCAGTGCCGGCGACCAGGACGCCCGTGCCGCACTCCTCCACGGCCACGTGGAAGAGGCGCAGATGCTCGGCGCCGGGACCGAACCGGACACCCGTCTCGAATCCGATGATCTCCACTCCGTACAGTCCTGCGCCTCGGACGCCTGTCGCCGAGGACAGCTCGAGGCCGACGGATCCAGGAGCCGCTCGGCCGGGACCCGTGAGGCGCAGTCCGCGCAGGCTCACGCGCGTGTGCGGCGCATCATCGGAGGCCTCGGAGGCGGTGAGGACGAGCGCCGATCCCGACACCGCCGTCGCATCGACATCGCCTCCGGCGAACTCCATCGACACACGCGAGAGGTCGATCGTCAAGGGTGCTGTCAGCACGACGGGCTCGGAGACGACCAGGAAGGACTCGGGCGCGAGGGCGTGAGCCGCGTCGAGAGCGGCCCGGAGCCGCTGCTCAGCAGTCACTCCCGGGAACTCGGTCGAGTCCCGGAAGCCGTCCAGCCGTGCGTCCGGGAAGGCGTTGGCCGCTGTCGCCGGGGGGGCCGTCGCCACCGCCGTCACGGCGCCCGCGCCCGCTGCCGCCGTCAGGCTCAGAAGCGCCCGTCGTCCTCGATCCCGCGATGATGCTCCCATTCCCGAACAGTACGGAGGAAAGGCCGCCGTCACGACCGCCGTTCACACCCCCCGCACGGCGCACACTGCTGCACGATGTCTCACCTTCAGTGCGAGGGCAGCCGGTGGACCACGTCTGCTGTGCTCAGCTCCAGGAGGAAACTGAGCACGTCCTCCTCGAGGACCTCTCGGGGGACGCCGAACTCGTCGGCGAGCCCCGCGAGGATCTCGACGGTCGTGGACGGATGCTCGAGCCTTCTCCAGATCGCGTGCGCCGTGCCCTTCAGCACGAGGGGCACGGGAAACGGCGACAACAGGTTCAGCAGCACCGCCTGCGCGTCGTCCTCGACGAAGGCCAGCTGATCGGATCGCGCCCACACGGCGTGATCCAGAGCTCCCGGATCGACGGTGGTCACGAGTGGGTCGCATTCTCTCGGCGACGGCGTCGACGATCGGCGGCGAGCGAGCGCACGAGCCCGAGGAACGCCCGCAGATCTGACAACGACGGCCGATCGAAGCGGACCATCCCCGTCTCCGCAGCCCTCCGGCGCGCCCGGCGTGTGAGACCGATCACGGTCGTCAGCGCGGACACGATCAGCACGATGCGCCGCTTCCCTGTGGCCTCGACGAAGGCGAGCGCCCAGTGATAGCTGGACCGCCCCGTTCCGGCCACCCGCAGATCCCACAACCGGCGCTCGTGCACGGCCAGGTCGTCCGGCACGTCCAGCCCGAGGGCGTGGAGCACCGGGCGGAGGGGGTAGGCGCTGCGGGTGCTCTCGACGAGCAGGAGCAGCGCCTCCCGGTCCGATTCGCTCGCGCCCCTGAGGAACCCGATGACCGACTCGAGCTCGGACGTGCTCCGGGCAAGGAGGGGATCCTTCAGCGCGTGGAGCGCGACGACGACCGCGCCCGCGACCGGGGAGGGCACAGCGACCCTCCTGTGCGCGATCGTCACGGTCCGGTGCGACGTCCACAGCACGTCGAGGACCTCCTCCGGCTCTGCGAAGAATCCGGGGTAGCGGTCGTGCACGTCGATGTCGCAGGTCCACTGCGGATGGAACAGGGTCACGGAGTGCACCGGGTACGCGCGCGGGGCCGGGCGGTCGGGCCGGGGGATCCATCCGCGCTCGGCCAGCAGGTCGACGAGGCGCTGGACGTCCGCCGGGTGGACGAGCACGTCGACATCGCTGGACACGCGTCTCGTGCGGATGCCCTGTGCATGGGCGGTGGGCCCCTTGATGAACAGGGCGCGGAGCCCGTGCGTGGAGGAGAGGTGCGCGGTGAAGGCGTGTGCGAGGTGTACCGCATCATCGAGGGAGAGCTCGGTCGTCGCGGGTGCGGAGCTCACCGTCGATCCGATAACTGCTCGTGCCGAGCGGTGGACGGCGCCGGACGCGCCGCCATGGCTCGCGATACTGTCGCTGCCCGTCGCTCCGAGTCGAGGCCGGACCGGGCGATCGAGGTCCTCGCCGGCAGCGGCTCGGAGGCGAGCGATGCGGCGTACGCCAGCGCGATCCACACGGTCAAGGCGGTCCACGAGGGGGCGGAGGCCAGAGCGACGGCGAGGAAGACCCCCAGACCCAGTGCCGTCCCGTTGCGCCGATATCCCCGCACGATCAGCATCACGAGGAGCACGGCGAACAGGGCCAGGGCGATCACTCCGGTCTCGGCAGCGAGCTGGGCGTAGACGTTGTTCGCGAGACCGCGAGAGGCGCCGTTCGAGGAGAGCCCCGCCACCGCCTGGGAGTAGTCGGACCTCCACACGCCGAACCGGCCGGGTCCGACTCCGAACAGCGGATTGTCCGCGGCCATGGTGAAGCCCGTGCTCGACGACTGGGATCGGACGTTCAGCGAGCGGGTGCCGACGTCGACGGCGCCCGTGCCCAGTCCGAGCTTCGAGAGCTGCGCGAGGACGAAGCGCTGCAGGTCGGGAACGAGCAGGACGATCACCGCGCCCAGCGCGCCGACGCTGAAGATCTGCACTCCCACTCCCCGCTGGGGGCGGAGCGTCGCCGTGAGGACCGCGGCCGAGACGGTCGCGATCAGTGCCGACGTCGACTGCGAGTAGACGAGGGAGGCGACGGCGGCGGCGATTCCGATGCGGTCGCGACGGCGCAGGCAGGCGAACAGCGCGATTCCGGCGAAGAAACCGAGGTAGTTCCCCTCGAGGAACGGGCCGTTCCTCGGCAGGCTGACGCCGAAGGTCGCCCCCAACTGAATCGTCGAGTTGAGGAGAGCGGGCAGCGGGACCCCGGCGAGGTGGAGGGCCAGCTGGATCGCGCAGAAGACGAAAGCGAGGCGGACGGCGATCGAGAGAGCCCGCTCCATGTCCTGGAATCCCAGTCGGTGGCCGACGTACCACCAGACCGCGAGGGCCAGCAGAGCGTATCCGCAGTAGAGGATCATGTCGTTGGTGAAGCCCAGGTCATAGCCGTAGGCGGCTGGAACCTCGGGTTGCTTGAACAGGAATGCCCAGATCGTCGCCAGAACGACCAGCGCACCGAGCCCCAGCACGATCTCCCGTCCCACCGGCGTGTACCGGTCCTTCTGGACGGTGATCACGGAGAAGCCGATGGCCAGGATGACGGCGATCTCGGTGATCTTCAGCGGAGAGCCGACCCGAATGGTGAGCGCCTGCTGGAACGGCATGAAGACGATGGCGAGGAACAGAAGCCGCTGCACGACATCCAGACGCGCCGCGCCCTCTCGCGTCGTCGCGGTCGCAGCGCCCCCTCGAGCCATCGCGCGCCTCATCTCCGACGTGATCGATCATCGATCGTCTCCTGCAGCAGCTCCGTTCAGCTCTGTAGGACTACAGACTAACCGCGGTCCCGGTCCCCCGGAGGTGGTCCCCTTTCGACCTCATACCGTCGGCCGGGAGCACATAGGATCGCTCACGGAGTCATGCCGACGGACCGCGTGGTCGGTGAGGGATCCTGTCCGATGGACATCGACAGGGACCGGAGCCTTCCACGGCTCGGCCAAGCCGGAAGGGCGCGAACGGTTGACAAGCGGATCCACACTCGCTGAGGACTGGCGCGAGGGCGAGCGCACGATCGTGCACGTGACGGAGAGCTTCGGCGCAGGCACTGCGTCGGCGATCAGCGACTACGTAGCGGCCACGCCCGCCTTCCAGCACAGGCTCGTGTATTCACCGCGGGAGGACTCTCCGGTACCGGAGAGCGCCTTCGCGTCGTTCGCAGGCGTGACGGCGCTGCCGACGGGGCACGTCGCCCGAGTCCGCGCTCTGCGAACGGTTCTGGCCGGAATGCCGGGCGCTGTCGTGCACGCGCACTCCAGCTTCGGCGGGGCGTACGCGCGCCTCGCGGTCCGGGCGGGCCGGCGACGTCCGATCGTCTACACGCCGCACTGCTACGGCTTCGAGCGCCGAGACCTCCCGCTGCCCGCCCGGGCGGCGTTCCGGGTCTTCGAGGGCGTCCTCGCCTTCAACACCACCGTGTTCGCCGCCTGCTCAGCTCGCGAGGCCCGTCTGAGCCGGTGGCCGTTCAGCCGGGCGGAGGTCGTGCACGTCCCCAACTCGGTGCCCGCCTCGCTCCCGCCCGCCACTCGCCCCGGCGGGCCGAGGCCTCTCCGCCTCGTCGGCGCCGGTCGGCTCTCGACGCACAAGGATCCCCGATTCTTCGCCGAGGCCGTGGAGGCCGTGCGCGCCGCCGGCCATTCCGTCGACGCGACGTGGATCGGCGGAGGCGAGGGGCGTCACCGCACCGCCCTCGACCAGGCCGGCGTCCACGTCACCGGCTGGCTCAGCCGCGACGAGGCGCTCCGCCGACTGGGCGATGCCGACGTGTACCTGCACAGCGCGCAGTGGGAGGGGATGCCGATGGCCGTTCTGGAGGCGCACGGCATGGGGCTGGCCCTCGTCGTGCGGGACATCCCCGCCTTCGATCGCCTCGGCCTGCCCCTGGTCGCGCACTCCCCCCACGATGTGGCGTCGTACTGGGGCGATCTGGAGGACCCGGCGGCCCGTTCCCGTCTCGTCGCCGCCGCCGAGCACGCCCTCGCCCTGAACACCGTGCAGCACCAGTCGCAGATGCTCGAGCGGCTCTACCTCGGCCTGCTGCCGACCGCCCCTCGGAGGAGGAAGCCATGACGACAGTGCTCGTCTCCGCCCGTGTCCTCGACAGACAGGTCGGCGGCAACACCCGATACGCCCGCACCGTCTACAGCGGGCTCGCCGGACACGGCGTGCAGCACGTGCTGTCCCGACCTCCGATCGAGGGGGGCCGAGCCCGCAGCGCCGTCTACGGCGCCTATGAGGGACTCGTGCTGCCGAGGCTCCGCCCCTCCGGGATCGACGTCCTCCACTTCCCCGCGGACACGGGGCCGCTGGTTCCGAGCCGCCTCCCGATCGTCGGCACGATCCACGGGCTGGCGACACTCCACGTGGACGATGTGCGCAGCCGGAGCTCCGACCGGTTGTGGCGCCTGCGCGTCGCGCGTCTCGCAGCACTCTCGACCACGATCATCACGGTCTCCGATTCCTCCGCCCGGGACATCGCGACTGTCGCACCCGACGCCGCCGGGAAGATCGTCACCATCCCGCACGGGATCGACCACGACACGTTCAACACCCGCTCCACCGACCAGGACTCCGTCGCGCTCGACGAGCTGGGGATCGACGGCCCGTACTTCCTCTACGCGGGCAACCTCGACCCCCGCAAGAACATCATCGAGCTGTGCCGAGCCGCCTCGAAGGTCTTCGACGAGACGGGGGTGCCGCTCCTGGTGTCCGGCGCTCCGGCGTGGGAGAGCGACGCGATCCTCGAGGCGGTCCGCGGAACCCGCGGCGTGCGCTACCTCGGCCGCGTACCGGATGAGGCGCTCGTCCCGCTGCTCCGGGGAGCGCTCGCCTTCTGCTTCCCCTCCACCTACGAGGGCTTCGGCTTCCCGGTCGTCGAGGCCATGGCGTGCGGCGTTCCCGTCATCTGCAGCGATCGCGGGTCGCTCGCCGAGGTGGCGGGCGGCGCGGCGCTGACGCTCACCGACATCGGCGCGACGGCGATCGCCGATCACATGCGCGAGATCGTCGCCGATCCGTCCCTCCGCAACGACCTGCGGAGCCGGGGTCTGATCAACGCTCGACGATTCCAGTGGTCGGACTCCATCGCAGCGCATGCTCGCGTCTTCGAGGAGGCCGCACGATGAGGGTCACGATCGTCCACGCGTACAGCACCACCAACTCCGGCGACGGCCTGCTGGTCGAGGAGGCGCGGGAGCTGGTCCTGTCGGCCCTGCCGACGGCGGAGATCACGCTCGTCGCCCTCGACCCCGCGAGCTTCGACGACGAGCTCTACGAGCGTGTCCTGCACCCCCTCACCGGCCGTGCCGGCAGCATCGGCAGCCTCGAGACGCTGCGACGCGGCGGGGTCGCGCTGCTCTCCGGCCGCCGGAGCGCCGGCTACGCGCGGGCGATCGCCGGGTCCGACCTCGTCGTCGGCGTGGGGGGCGGCTACCTCCGCACCAAGAATCCCGTCGAAGTCGTCAAGATGATGTGCACCAACTTCGTCCAGATGCCCCGGCGCAGCGACCACGTTCCGTTCGTCTACCTTCCGCAGAGCATCGGGCCGCTCAATCTCGGGACCCGCCGTGTGATCGCGGCGCGACTGGCCCGCGCCGTCGGGGTCTTCGCCCGGGACGACCGCTCCGTCGAGGAGCTGTCCGGCCTCGCGAACGTGCACCGCGCTCCCGACATGGCCCTTCTGGGCCTCCCCGACGAGTTCGATCCGAGGACCGTCGTGCGGGCCGGAGCTCCCGGGCCCGTCGGGATCGTCGCCCGCGCGCTGTCCTCGAGCCGGTCGCGACGTGCCGCCTACGAGTCGCGGATCGACGCCCTCGCGCGCGATCCGGAGTCGGAGCTGCTCGCTCAAGCCACCGCTCGCGGCAACAACGATCCGCAGTTCTACGAGCGGCTCGGCCACGAAGGGCCATTCCGCCTGCTCCGCGACGCGGTCGGCAGCGGAGTCGCGGATCGGCCGGCGGTCGTGGTCTCGGTCCGGCTGCACGGCAGCATCCAGACCATCCGCAGCGGCGTTCCGAGTGTCCATCTGAGCTACGAGCGGAAGGGCTGGGGTGCCTACGACGACCTCGGGATCGACCGGTTCGTGCACAACGCCTTCGACGCCGATCTCTCGCTCATCCGCGACCAGATCGCTGAGCTGCGGGAGGACCCGTCCGACTACTGGAGGCGCGTCGGAGACTCCGTGTCGGCGCTGCGGATGCAGCGAGGACGACTCGTCGACCTCCTCGTCGACGCCTCCGGACCGGTCGGGCGCCCGTGAAGATCGTCTTCGCGAGCCACACCGCCGAGGTCGGGGTCTTCCGAGTGGGGAGCCACCACCTGGCTCGCGAGCTCTCGCGCCTCGGGAACACGGTGACGCACGTCTCGACGCCGTCCTCGCTCCTGCACGCGGGGCGCCTGCGGGACGCCACCGTGCGGGCCCGCTTCGGTCTTGCGCTGCGAGGTCCACGCACGGACGCGGCGGGCGTCGTGCACGCCGAACCGCTCACCGTCGCCCCACTGGGATCGCTCCCGGCGCGGATGCGGACGCCGTCTCTGCGGGTGCCGCTGCGGCCCTGGCGGGCGCCCAGTGGGGCGATGCGTCCTGATGTCCTCATCGTCGACCAGCCCCTGATGGGCGTGCCGCTCCTCGAGCTCCTGCAGCCGAAGCGTGTCGTCTACCGGCCCACGGACGCTCATTTCGAACCGGGGATGCGGGCGGCGGAGATCGAGCTCCTCGAGCGGGCGGACGCTCTCGTCGCCACGTCGGAGCCGGTGCTGCGCGCGGTCTCCGAGGGAGTGGCCGCGCCGGAGCGCACGCTGGTCCTCGAGAACGGAGTCGAGTACGAGCGGTTCCACGGTCTCGGTGCCGAGCGTGCGGGAGTCGTCTACCTCGGGGCGCTCGACCGCCGCTTCGACTGGGGAGGAGTCCGGATGCTCGCCTCGGCGTTCCCTGACGTCCCCTTCCGACTCGCCGGTCCGCTCCCGAAGAACGTGGAGACGCTGCCCGCGAACGTGGAGCTGCTCGGCGCCGTGCCCTACTCCCGGGCGCCCGCGCTGCTGAAGAGCGCCCGCGTCGGGCTGCTCCCGCTCTCGGACGACCCGGGCAACGCGGGTCGCAGCCCGATGAAGTACTTCGAGTACCTCGCCGCCGGCCTCAGGATCGTCTCCTCCGCCTCCCCTGCACTGCGAGCCCGCTCCGCCCCCGGCGTCTGGCTCTACGACGACCCTGCGGGCGCAGAGAACGGGCTGCGGTCCGCGCTGGAGGCTGCGGCGTCGGGACCCAACCGGGAGGGCTCGGACTACGCGGAGCAGTTCGGCTGGCACCGTCGCGCCGCCGACCTCGCACAGCTGCTCGACGCGGTGCTGGCGGCACCGCGCCGAGTGCGGCGCTGACGGCCCGTCCTCAGCGCCGCCAGCGGTCGATCGGGAAGGCGTCCAGCAGGGGCGCCGGATCCCACGCGGCCAGGGGCGCGTAGGAGTCCAGCCGGATCCGCGTCGCGTGAGCCACAGCGGAGTCGAGATCGTCGAAGAGGGTGTACTCCGACCCGGTCCGTCCTGTCCCCTCGAAGTAGTCCTGGTACTTGAACGGCGGCTCGGCGCTGGACGCGATGAGGCCGACCGGGATCCCGAGCGACTCGCCGATCACGACGGCGTGCAGAGAGGAGCCGACGACGACGTCGCTGCTCGCGATCCGGTCGAGCACCTCCCAGAGGGGCCGCTGCGGGTCCACGAAAGCAGGGTGCGAGCGGAAGCGGTCGATCTCGTTGAGGTTCGGGACGACCGCCAGCGCGGATCGCTTGGTCGCCGCGCTCGCGCGGAGGCGCGGGAAGAGGTCGGGAAGCAGGAGAGCAGGGTCCCCGTAGACGGCGGGAGCGTCGAGTCCCTTGTTCTCGCGGAGCCAGTCGCGGGATCGCGGTCCGCGGACGGCGCGCAGATCCAGACGAGTGAAACGGTGAGTGGAGAGCGCGACCTTGCCGTTCACTCCGGTACCCCAGACGATGTCCCCGTCCCGGCCCTTGTGCATCACGGATCCGACGGAGAGGACCGACCCGCTGCCGGGCCGGCGGAGGGCGTGCCCGACTCCTCGCTCCTGGAGGATCCGGCGGACGACGACCGGTCCGAGGAGGTCGCCGAAGTTGTTGACGCGCGGTCCGATCGGATAGCGCTCGAGGAACGGGAGCGTGTTCCGGCCCGGGTTCCAGTTGTAGACGGGGACGGAGCGGACGACGCTCATAGGGCCTTCCTGACGACGGCGACGGTCTCGTGGACTCCGCGACGGACCGGCGCGCAGAGCAGGAACCAGATCGCGTAGCACGCGATCCCGGTGACCCCCCCGATGGCGAGTTGGACGGGAGCGAGCAGGTGGACGGTGAGGAACCAGCGCTCCGAGAAGACCGCGGCGAACACGGTGGCGTGAACGAGCATCGGGAGCGCGGCTCCGCGCAGAAGAGACGCCACGTCGAGCCCGGTCCGGCGCATGGGGAACAGGCTCAGGACGAGCCAGTTCAGCAGGAGCCCGAGCGACACGGCGAGGGCGACGCCCGTGGACCCGAAGGGGACCCCCGCGACGATCAGAAGCACCATGAAGGTCCGCGTGATCAAGGAGTAGCGCAGCTGCAGACCCGTGAGTCCCAGCGAGACGAAGGCCCAGTAGTAGACGTATCCCATCGACTGGAAGAGCCCGCCGATCGCGAGGATCGCGAAGAGCGAGGCCGAGATGCTCCACTGCGGTCCGAGGACCAGCTCGACGAGCGGCGGAGCGAGGGCTGCCGCCAGGAAGAACGCGGCGCCGAGAACGTAGACGATGAAGACCTGCGCGCGCTGGAGGTAGCGGTTCATGGTCCTCAGGTCGTCCTGATGCCGCGACAGGATCGGCAGGGCGACCCGTGACATCGGAGCGGCGATCTGCTGCACGGGCAGGCGGAAGAGCTGGTACGCGCGGTCGTAGAAGCCCAGGGCCTGCGGTCCCCAGAAACGGCCGAGGAGCACGTTGTCGACGTTGGCGCTGATGTAGTTGACGGCCTGGACACCGAACGTGTTGAGGCCGAAGGTCAGCAGCGGGCGCATCGGAGCGCGGTGGGGGAGGCTCGGGACCCAGCGCGAGGTCGAGACGACGATGATGAGCATCGCTGCCGAGATCGTGAGCTGCTGAAGGACGAGTGCCCAGACACCCCCGCCGACCGAGGCGATGACGACGGCCGTCGCGAAGGCCACCGCCTGGGCGCTGACGTCCGCCACGGCCAGCAGTCGGAAGCGGAGGTTGCGGGAGGCGTTGGCGACGAATTGCGTGGTCACCGACTGCAGGACGAAGTTGAGCGAGAGCGCCCGGGCGACGTCCGCCAGCTCCGGACGAGCGTAGAAGGCGGCGATGACCGTCGAGCAGGAGAAGAACACCGCGGCGACCACGAGGCCGACCAGGACGTTCAGCCAGAGGAGATTGCTGCGCTGGTGCTGCGAGATCTCCTTCGCCTGGATGGAGGCGGTCGAGAGCCCGAAGTCGCCGAGCAGCGTCGCGAGGCCCGCGATCGCGACCACCATCGCGAAGAGCCCGAAGTCGTCCGGCGCGAGCAGCCGCGCGAGAACGACAGTGCTGGCGGTCTGGAGGACGAACTTGGACCACTGCCCGAGGAGGGTCACCTTCGCGCCCTTCGCTGCGGCGCTCCCCGTGCTCATGCCACTCCCTGCGGCTCGTTCATCGATTCAGCTCGGAATGCCGGAGGAAGCGGGGGTCTGCGCGGAGGCGAGCGAGCGTCGCGGCTCTCCTCCCCTTCCCGGCTCGTCCTCGACCTCGGCCTGCAGCGACGAGCGCCTCGTACACGGCGCCGTGCAGCGCTCCCACGAGGGAACGCTCGCGCTTGGACAGGTCGGGTCGCTCCCTCTCTCCGTGCCGGCGCGCTCGCTCGAGGCCCGCCTCCAACGCTGCCGGCGACACGGGGCCGTCGAACAGCTCCACCCAGCCGCCCCCGACCTCCGCGGCGAGAGCCCGCGTCGATCCGGTCGCCGGGACCAGGATCGTCTTCCGCGCGCCGAGGGCGAGCAGCGCGGCTCCGGAGTTGTAGAGGTACTTGTACGGCAGGGTGACGAGGTCCGCGCCTGCCAGGAGCTCGTCCAGGTCGGCGTCGTCGATGTGGCCGAGCCGCAGGTGGACGCGACCGTCGGCTCCGACCGCTCGGCGCACCTCGTCGGCGTACTCGGGGACAGCGGCCGCGCCGGCGATGACGAGTTCGCCGTCGGTGAGTGCGCTGAAGGCCGCGATCAGCTCCTCGAGTCCCTTGTAGGGCCGGATCTGCCCGAAGAACAGGATGCGCCGACCCGCTTCACGGGGGCCCGGGACCGAGGCCGACTCCGGATAGGCGCCGTGCAGGACGACGACTCCCCGGTCCAGGTCGTTCTCGTCGGACTCGTTCAGATAGATGCGGACGTCCGTGAGCCGGTCCAGCCAGCGCGCGAGGAGACTCTCGACGGCACTGCCCGACTCGTGCGGTCGGAGGTTGTGCATCGTCACGACGATCGGCGTCCCAGACGCGAGCAGCCGGGCGATGAGCCCGAAGGCGAGGGCGGACTTCAGCCAGCGGCGCGGGCCGCGCGGGGCACGGAAGAGGTACTCCGGCCAGTGCACGTGGAAGACGTCGTAGCGCCCGAGAAGGGCACGTCGCCAGGTGAACGCGACCGGTTCCACCGACGCCGGGAACGAACCGACGAGCAGCTCGATGTACGGGTTGCTCGAGCCGGAGAAGTCCTTCACGGAGAAGAGCGCCCGGATCATTCGCCTGCTTCTCCTTCGTTCGTCTCTTCGGCGGACCGCCCCGGGCACCACGAGACGACCTGGGAGAGGGCGCCATGGCCTGTGATCGGACCGCGACACGCCCGCTTCGGCGACGGAGCGGACGACCTCGGCCGGCGAGGGATGGTCTGACGCTACCAGTCGGGTTTCTCGAGGTCCGTCACCCGCCGCCCCCGTCAGAGTTCGGTGATGACGATCTCCGAGAAGCGAGTCACTCCTGCTGTCACCGATCCGAAGGTGAACCGCAGCCGGAAGTGCGTCGCCCACGCAGGAGCGACCCGGTTCCAGGTCGTCTGCGGATAGGTCTTGCGGAAGGGAGCCTGTGCGTTCGCGCCGGCGAGGTCGAGATTCGACACGGGGCGGGCGCTGCTCCGAGCGACGATCGGGATCCCCGACGAGGACTCGCCGGTCACGGCGACGAAGGACTCGGACACGTACATCGTGCCCGTCGACGTGGATCCCGCGATGGTGAAGTCGACGCCGTACAGCAGCCCCGCTGTGACGGGGACGTCGATGGAGACCGACGGACCGGGACCGCCGGCCACTCGGGTCATCAGCAGCTGATTGCCGCTGGTGGTCAGCGTCATGGACGGGCTGGTGGTGCGGCTCGTCGCGTCGGCGCCGTTGAGGAACGCGTCGACGGGCGCTGCGAGAGAGAAGTTCCCGTCGACGAGCTTGTTCGCCGCCTTCGAATGCAGAATCGACCCCTGCCCCGAACCGCTGCCGTTCCCGTCCGAGGTGACGTGCTGGCTGATACGGACCTTCGCAGTGCCACCGGCGAGGTATCCCGATTTCATCTGCGTATTGAACATCGACAGTTGATGGACCTGGATTCCACCGCCCCACCCTCCTGCAGTGGTCTCGAAGAGGTAGTTGGCCACCGGGACCTGATGGAAGAAGAGGTGTCCGCCTGAGATCGAGATCTGCGCAGCTGAATTCGACCCGGTGACGAACTGCGAGAGCGTGGAGTTCGCGCCGCTCTCGTTGATCTCGATATGCGGCTGGTGCAGGATCACCCGACCCGCGTCGACCTTCACGGCCTGCACGCAGAAGTCGATCGACGTCGAGACGAAGTGCAGCTCGCCGTTCGGGTTGGCGTTGTAGACGCCGAGGGTGCTGGTGCCGATCCCACCGCCGATGAACTTGATGTTCTCGCCGTAGTTGACTCTGCCTGCGGGCATGGACACGGCGGTCCTGCAGCGGAAGATGTGGAAGTTGTAGAAGCTGATCAGGAACGCATCGTTCTCGAAGGACACGCCGGTCCCGAAGCCCGAGATCTCCAGACCCCAGAGCCCGAGCCCGCGCGTGGTGGCGGCAGTCGTGCTGTCGGTGTTGAACAGGATTCCGGTGCTGGCCGTCGCGGACGCTCCCGGCCCCAGCAGACGGAGTCCGGTGATCGCCGCCCTGTTGTTGGGATAGCCGGACGTGGCACTGCCGATCACCGTGAGAGCAGGACCGCTGGTGATGGCGGTCGCATTCAGCGGACCGCAGGTGAACTCGAGCGAGATGTACGAGGAGTCGATCACGAGGGTGCGCGTGATCTTGAAGCTCTTCGAGATCGTCAACGTGACCTCTTGGCGAGCGGCGACGAAATAGTCGATCGCGGCGCGGAGCTTGTCCTCGTCAGTGGCCCCGGCGAATTCGAGGTAGTTGTGGATTCCGTTGACGCGGGTCGCAGGTATAGTCTCGTCCGCGGCTTCCGCGGCGGGTGCGGCGACGACGGCGGCCGCGGCCGCGGCCCCTCCGTAGCGGAGGAACGTGCGGCGGGATCCGGGTCCTGTTTCGAGAGTCGTCGTCATCTCCTCATGCTCGGATCATCCCGCCATCGGCTGTCGACGGCCGCACCCCCCGACCGCGGAGGGAAGCAGAGGAGACTCTGTCGTTTTCCTGGAACGACGACGCGGATCCATGGTTCCGCCCCTAGAAGGGGGGCCCAAGGGGCGGATCCTTCTTCACGAGCGGCCGCTCTCACAGGATTGCAGGATCAGCAGCTTGCCGAACGCCAGCACCTGATAGACGACCGCCAGAGTCCACTCGCTCACCCGCCGCGGCTCGTCGACCGAGCCGACCGAGAACGGTGTGCGCAGGCAGCGAGACGCGATCGTGCGGACCCGGGTCACATGCGGAGTGGAGGTCATCAGTGCCACCGAGGTCCAGTCGTACTCCGAGGAGAGCGTGTTCAGCTCGGAGATCTCACCGCCCGTAGTGAACGGGGAGGGAGTGAAGCAGACGACTCTGACCTCCTCGCCGGCATCGCATTCGGCTCGGGCGAACGAACCGTTCTCCAGGCGCGGAGTCGAGAGCACGAGGGTGACATCCCGGTGCTCCTCGAGCAGAGCGAGCGCACGGCCGACCCTGCGATCAGTAGCAGGACCCAGCACCACGAGCGCATCGGCTCCCCCCACGGGATCGAGAACGGGGCGGACGAAGAGGGGCACCGCCACCGCGGCGAGCAGTGCGACGGCGAGGAGGACGGCGAGCCACGTGCGCCAGAGGATCCGCAGTGAGCGTGCAGCGGATCGATTCGGGACGACTCGTCGGAGGATCGTGCCGACCAGCGCCCCGACCGCCGTGCCCGCGAGAACCGAGAGGAGGCCGTACAGCACGCCACCGACCGACGGCGGAGTGACGATCATCTCGACGGTCGACGCCCCCTCGAGCAGCGCGAGCACTCCGAGTGCGGGGACGAAGGGTCGACGGCTGCTCGCCGCCACCAGCGCGGCTGCCGCCGCTGCAGCCGGTGAGGCGAGAGCGCAGACTGCGATCCCTTCTCCACCCAGGGCGTGGACGAGACCAGTCGGATCATGGGAGCGGGCGATCCGGACGAACTGCCGCGAGGAGTCCGATCCGAAGGGATCGGCACAGACGAGCAGGAGCAGAAAGGCGAGGACCGCCGTGGTCCCGGCGACTCGCAGGCGCCACCGGCTCACCGGCGCCTCCCCCGCCGACCGTGTCACGCCCAGCAGCCCGCCTCTGCGGACGCGAGGCGATCGCGCTCGCGTGCGCGCCTGAGAACGGGAAGGACGGGGAGGTCCGAGAAGAGCGCCACAGGAGCGAACACTACCCAGGGGAAGGGACGAGGAGGACCTGAGCGGTCCGGCTTCCGCCGGATCCCCGCCGGTGGGTGGCACGCCGACCGCAGACGATGCGCAGGACTGCGGGTGGACGGGATCGCGACTCCGCCTCAAGCCCTCCGGGCCGGCCTCCGAGCCCGACGCCCCCGGGACCGCGTCCCCGGCGCCGCCTAGTCGTTGCCGAGGATGACGATGGCGGCAGTGGGGGGAAGCGCGTCCTCGTGATAGCGCTCGATCTCGTCGATGGCGATCGGGTCGGCCTGCTGAAGGAAATGGGTGAGTCGCGCGACCTCCTCCGTCTCGCCGATCGAGTCGGCGGCGCGGCGGAGGGCGTAGAGGGCGAGGAGGAAACCGCGGTTGGGTCCGTGGCGCCACGGGATGGGACCCTGGCCGCGCCAGCCGGCTCCGCGGAGGAGGTCGAGGCCGCGGTGGTAGCCGACGCGGGCGTAGGCGTAGGAGGGGAGGGCCGCGTCGATGCCCCAGACGCTGTCGGCGAGCAGTGCCCAGGCCAGCGGGGAGCGCGGGTGGGCGGCGGCGAGGGCGGCGAATTCGACGGCTCCCGGGTTCGCGTGCTTCGCGAGGGCCGCGGTGACCGCGGGCTCGTCGGGGAGGAGGGTCGGTTCGGGGCCCAGCAGGTTCTCGCCACTCATGCCTCCCAGGCTATCCCGCTCGCGGCTGTGCGGGTCCGGGGTCCGGCCGTCCGGCGCACGACGGTCGTCCCTCCACAGGGGCGTCAGCGGAGGGAGCCGGGCGGTTCGCCGGTCGTCGCCGTCGTGCGCGGGGGTGCCGCCGATAGCATCGACCCATGGCGACGAACCGCAGTGAAGTCGAGGCCTGGCTCACGGACATGGACGGCGTGCTGGTGCACGAGAACAAGGCGCTCCCCGGCGCGCCCGAGCTGATCCAGGAGTGGACCGATTCGGGCACGCCGTTCCTGGTGCTGACGAACAACTCGATCTTCACGCCGCGGGATCTGGCGGCGCGGCTGCGCGGGTCGGGGCTGCACGTGCCGGAGGAGCGGATCTGGACGAGCGCTCTGGCGACGGCGGACTTCTGCGCGTCGCAGAAGCCGGGCGGGAGCGCGTTCGTGATCGGCGAGGCGGGGATCACCACCGCGCTGCACGAGGCGGGCTTCATCATGACGGAGACGGCGCCGGACTACGTGGTCGTGGGCGAGACCCGCAATTACAGCTTCGAGGCGATCACGAAGGCGATCCGCCTGATCGTCGCGGGTGCGCGCTTCATCGTCACCAATCCCGATGCGACGGGGCCGAGCGCCGAGGGCGTGCTCCCGGCGACGGGGGCTATCGCGGCGCTCATCACGAAGGCGACGGGCAAGGATCCGTACGTCGTCGGCAAGCCGAACCCGATGATGTTCCGCTCGGCGATGAACAAGATCGGCGCGCACAGCGAGAACACCGGGATGATCGGCGACCGGATGGACACCGACATCGTCGCGGGCATCGAGGCGGGCCTGCACACCGTGCTGGTGCTGACGGGGATCAGCGACGAGGCCGAGATCGAGCGCTATCCGTTCCGCCCGGACGAGGTGCTGAGCGGGGTGCACGAGCTCCTGTCGTCGGAGCCGCTGGAGTCCGAGTTCCCGCCGGATTCGGCGGTCTGAGTCCCGGCGGCCCGGCAGTGGGTCGGGCGCCGGTTCCTGACACGGCACCGCGGCTCGCGGGGGTCAGAAGCGGACGTGCTGCAGCACCCAGGCGTGCATCGCGACGGCTGCCGCCGCCGAGGCGTTGATCGACCGGGTAGAGCCGAACTGCGAGATCTCGAGCACGGCCTCCGAGGCGGCGATCGCCTCCTCCGAGAGGCCGGGTCCCTCCTGCCCGAACAGCAGGAGGCAGCGCTCGGGGAGCCGGTACGTCTCGAGCGGAACGCAGCCGGGGACGTTGTCGACGGCGAGGAGGGGCACGTCCGCCTCCGCGGCCCACTGCACGAGGTCGGCCACCGTCTCGTGGTGCTGGACGTGCTGGTAGCGGTCGGTGACCATCGCGCCGCGCTTGTTCCACCGCCGCCGGCCGACGATGTGGACGCCCTCCGCGCCGAACGCGTTCGCGCTGCGGACGATCGAGCCGATGTTCATGTCGTGCTGCCAGTTCTCGATCGCGACGTGGAACGGGTGCCGCGTGCGGTCGAGCTCCGCGACGATCGCGTCCATCCGCCAGTAGCGGAAGCGGTCGACCACGTTGCGCGCGTCGCCACGCTCCAGCAGCTCCGGGTCGAGGCGGTCGTCCTCGGGCCGCTCCCCCTGCCAGGGGCCGACGCCGTTCGTGGTGAGCTCCACGGAGGCGGTGGGTCCGGTCGCGGGGGTCGCCTCGTTCTCCTGCACGACGAGCGATCCTACTGGGCGCTCCGCGGCTCGGCCGGGTGCACCGGGCCGGTGCCCGGCGGCGTCCCCCGAAGCCTGAGGGACGGCGCGCGTCAGGCCGCGGGAGTGCCGGCGAGGGAGCCGGTCAGTTCGCCGCCGCCCGCCCGGTCGACGAAGCAGTAGTAGCTGCGCTCGCCCGCGTCCCACTGCTCCTGGGTGACGGGGAACGCACCGGCGACCTGCACGTCGCCGTAGGTCTCGGCCGCGGCGACGTCCACGACGCCCTGCGCCTGGCAGAGCGAGGAGACGGTGACGGCCAGGGCGTCCTGGCCGGGGAACGCCGCGTCGGTCAGCTCCACGGTGGAGACGAGCTGGGCGGAGTGGGCCCCCGCGCAGTCCACGACGGTGAACTCCTCCGCCCAGACGGAGTCGAAGGGCTCGACGCACTCGCCGCCGAGGAGCGCGCTCCAGGCCCAGGTGCCGACGGGCAGCGGTCCGACAGTCGGGAGGGTCGCGGTCGGCGTGGGCGAGGGGGTCGGCTCCGCCGTGGGCGTCTCGCTGACGACCGGGACGGCCTGCGGCTCTGCTCGGCCGCCGGCGCTCCCGACGGCGATGCCGATCGCGAAGAGCCCGGCGAGGAGGATCACCGCACCCGCCGCGATCAGGCCGATCAGGAGCCGGCGTCGGCTGAGCGTGCGCCACGCGGGCGCTGCGGCGGGCGCCGAGTCGCGTTCGCGGCTCTCGGGTCGGGACCGGGCGGAGCGGCGCTTCCGCGGCGGAGCGGCGTTGACGTGGGCGGCCGCGGGAGCGGTGCGGAAGGGCGCGGGCTCGGCGCGGTCGGCGGGCTCGGCGGCCGGCTCGAGGTTCCACGAGTAGGCGCCGGCGGTCTCGCGCCACAGCTCCTCGTCGCCGCCGTCCTCGTCGGGCTCGTCATGCGGAGCGACGACCTGCTCCCACACGGGCGGCTGGTCCCAGTCCCCTCGCGGGTCGGGCCACTCGTAGACGGCGGGCGGAGTCGGCTCGCGCGGAGTCGGCGGGGTCGCGCCGACCGGGCGTCCGTCGGCGGGGGAGGGGACGCCGGAGCGGCCCGCCGGGTCGACGTCGGTCGAGGATCCGGCATCGGGCTCGTCGTCCGGCCGGTGGGCGCTGCGCAGCCCGGCGGGGGCGGTCGGCAGGTCGGCGGGAGGGTCGGTGTGCGGCAGGACCGGGCGCACGGAGTCCGCCCCGCGGCGGTGCACCTCGGTGCGGCCGGCATCGGCGGAGGCGTCGGAGCCGGAGCCGTCGGCATCGTCGTCGAGGAGGGGAGCGAAGAACGCGTCGAAGGCGTCCTCGTCCGACACGTCCGCATCAGAGGCACTCGTGTCGCGGGCAGTCGTCCCACCGGCACCCGCCTCGCGGACACCCGTCTCGCGGGCACTCGCCTCGCGGGCACCCGCCTCGTGCACTCCCATGGCGCGGGCTCCCGTGTCGGAGACTCCCGTGTCGTCGCCCGGAGAGCTCCGTCCCTCGGCAGAGACGCCGTCGCGGTCGGAGGAGCGCTCCGGCTCCACGACCGTTCCGCGGTCGGCGTCGGCGTCCTGCTCCTCCACCCGAGCGGAGTCGTCCGCGGGTTTCGGGAGGTCGCCGTCGGCCTCCTCGGCGGCGGGCGTCGCGCTCAGCACGGGCTCCCCCGGCCACAGGCCGACCGGAGCGGCAGGGGCACGGCGCGGCGCAGTGTCGGAGTCGCGGTCGCTCGACGACGGTCCGGCCGCGTCGGCGGAGGAGGCCGACTCGCTCGCAACGCTCCGCTCCTCCGCTGACGCGTGGGCCTCGTCGGCTGCGGACTCAGCAGGACCGGACGTCCGCTCCGCGCGCGACTCCTCCACGGGAGGGACGGGGCGGGGCGAATCGAAGATGCTCTTCAGGCGGCCGCCGCTGAGCTGCTGGAGCAGCCACTCGCTGCTGCCGACGGGACGCTCCGGCTCGGGTCGCTCCGGCTCGGCACGCTCCGGCTCGGAGGTCTCCGATCCGGCAAGCTCGGGCTCGCGGCCCTCCGGCTCGCGGCCCTCGGACCCGCGGCCCTCCGGCTCCGGGTGCTCGCCGCCTCCCGGGCCCCCGCCGCGTCCCCCCTCGTCGACCATCAGCTCAGGCCGAGGTCGGCCAGACCGATCGCGGCGAAGTACGGGTAGCCGGCGTCCTCGATGATCTCGCGGGCACCGGTCGCGCGGTCGACGACGACGGCGACTCCTGCGATCTCGGCGCCGACCTTCAGCAGGGCCTCGATCGCCTTCAGCGGCGAGCCGCCGGTGGTGGACGTGTCCTCGACGACGACGACGCGCTTGCCCTCGAGGTCGGGGCCCTCGACCTGCCGGCCGCGGCCGTGGTCCTTGGGCTCCTTGCGCACGACGAACGCGTCGTAGGCGAGACCGCGGGCGGCGCCCTGATGGAGGATCGCGGCGGCGATCGGGTCGGCTCCCATGGTGAGGCCGCCGACGGCGTCGACGCGCTCGATGGGCGCGATGAGGTCGAGCATGACCTGCCCGATCAGCGGCGCGACGCGGTGGTCGAGGCTCACGCGGCGCAGGTCGACGTAGTACGACGCCTTCTTGCCGCTCGTGAGGGTGAAGTCCCCGTGGAAGACGGCGTCGGAGCCGATGTACTCGATGAGCTGCTGGCGTGCGTCGGTCACGCGCCTACTCTACGGGGAGACCCCTCCCCCGCTCGGGAGCGCGCCCGCTGCGGCGTGCTCGCCCGCCTCGTCCCCTCCTCCGCGGAACTGGGTCATGTACAGCTCGTAGTAGGCGCCGCGCTGCTTCAGCAGCGCCTCGTGCGCGCCCTGCTCGACGATCCGGCCCGACTCCATCACCAGGATGGTGTCGGCGTCGCGGATCGTGGAGAGCCGGTGCGCGATGACGAACGAGGTCCGGTCGGTGCGCAGCGCGTTCATCGCGTGCTGCACGAGCAGCTCCGTGCGGGTGTCGACCGAGGAGGTGGCCTCGTCGAGGATCAGCAGCGACGGGTTCGCGAGGAACGCGCGCGCGATCGTGATCAGCTGCCTCTCGCCCGCCGAGACGCTGCCGCCGTCGGCGTCCAGCACCGTGTCGTAGCCGTCGGGCAGCTGGCGCACGAAGCGGTCGACCATGGTGGCCTTCGCCGCGTCGACGATCTCCTCGTCGGTCGCGTCCAGGCGCCCGTAGCGGATGTTCTCGCGGATGGTGCCCTGGAAGAGCCACGCGTCCTGCAGCACCATGCCCACGCGCGAGCGCAGATCGCCGCGCGCGAGGCTCGTGATGTCGACGCCGTCGAGCAGGATGCGCCCTCCGGTGAGCTCGTAGAAGCGCATGACCAGGTTGACCAGCGTGGTCTTGCCGGCGCCGGTCGGACCGACGATGGCGACCGTCTGCCCGGGCTGCGCCGAGAAGGTCAGGTCCTCGATCAGCGGCTGCTCCGGGTCGTACGAGAACGAGACGCCCTCGAACTCCACGTGGCCGTCGGTGCGCTGCGGGAGCGACGCGGTCGCCGTCTCCGGCTCCTGCTCCTCGGCGTCGAGCAGCTCGAACGTGCGCTCGGCCGAGGCGACGCCGGACTGCAGCATGTTCGCCATGCTCGCCAGCTGGGTCACCGGCTGGGTGAACTCGCGCGAGTACTGGATGAACGCGGTCGCGTCGCCGAGCGTCAGCTGACCGGAGGCGACCCGCAGGCCGCCGACCACGGCGATGAGCACGTAGGAGAGGTAGGAGACGAAGGTCATCGCGGGCATGATCATGCCCGAGACGAACTGGGCGCCGAACGAGGCGGTGTAGAGGCTGTCGTTGCGGCGGTCGAACTCCTCGAGCATCTCGCGGTCGCGGCCGAAGGCGCGGACGATCTCGAGCCCGGAGAAGGTCTCCTCGATGTGGCCGTTGAGCGCGCCCGTGTTCTTCCACTGGGCGGCGAAGAGCTTCTGGGAGCGGGCGCCGATCACGCCCGCGATCACGCCCGAGAGCGGGATCGAGATCAGCGCGATCAGCGCGAGCTGCCACGAGACGATGAACATCATCGCGGCGATGCCGATGATGGTGAGCACCGACTGCACCAGCTGCGAGAAGGCCTGCTGCAGCGCCGTCTGGATGTTGTCGACGTCGTTCGTGACGCGCGACATCACGTCGCCGCGCTGCCGGGTGTCGAAGAAGCGCAGCGGGAGGCGGTTGAGCTTCGCCTCGATGTCCTGACGGAGGCCGAAGACCACCCGCATCACGAGGCCGTTGAGGATGTAGCCCTGCGCCCACATGAGCACCGACGCGACGACGTACATCAGCAGCACGATGATGATCAGGCGGCCGAGGACCACGAAGTCGATGCCCGCGCCGGGCACGATGTCGGTCTTGGCCAGCATGTCGGCGAAGGTGCCGTTGCCCGAGGCGCGCTGCTGCTCGATGATCTGCTCGAGCGGGACGCCGGCGGGGAGCTGGGAGCCGATCACGCCGTTGAAGATCGTGTCCATCGCCTGCCCGAGGATCTTGGGCGCGATGACGGTGAGGACGACCGACAGCGAGACCAGGGCGACCACGAGGACCATCCGGGCGCGCTCGGGGCCGAGCAGCGAGAAGAGGCGCTTGGCCGAGGGCCAGAAGTTCTGCGCCTTGCGGGCGGGCGGCCCGTCCCCGAACATGCCGCCGTCACCCTCGCCGGGCTCGAACTCGGGCTCGGGGGACGTCGTCTCCTCGGGGACGGTGGTGTCGCGTGTGCGCGCCATCTCAGGACACTCCTTCGACGCTCAGCTGGGATTCGACGATCTCGCGGTAGGTCGCGTTCGTCTCGAGGAGCTCGTCGTGCGTGCCGCGGCCGACGACGCGGCCCGCGTCGAGCACGACGATCTGGTCGGCGTGGCGGATGGTCGACACCCGCTGGGCCACGATGATCACGGTCGCGTCGGTGGTGGCGTCGGCCAGCGACTCCCGCAGCCGCGCATCGGTCGCGACGTCGAGCGCCGAGAACGAGTCGTCGAACAGGTAGACCCGCGGCTTCGCGACGAGGGCCCGCGCGATGCAGAGCCGCTGGCGCTGCCCGCCGGAGACGTTGGTGCCGCCCTGCGAGACCGGCTCGTCGAGCCCGTGCTCCTTGCTCCGCACGAAGTCCTCGCCCTGGGCGATGCGCAGCGCCTCCCACAGCTCGGCGTCCGTCGCGTCGGGGCGGCCGAAGCGCAGGTTCGAGGCGATCGTCCCCGAGAAGAGGTAGGGGCGCTGGGGCACGAGCCCGATCACCTCGGCGAGCTGCGCCCGGTCGAGGGAGGAGACGGGCACGCCGTCGATCGTGACGGTGCCCTCCTGCGGGTCGAACAGGCGCGGCACGAGGCCGAGCAGGGTCGTCTTGCCGGCGCCGGTTGAGCCGACGACGGCCGTGGTGCGGCCCGGCTCCGCGACGATGTCGATGCCCGAGAGCACGGGGCGCTCGGCGCCCGGGTAGCCGAAGACGACCCCGGAGAACTCGACGCGGCCGCGCGCGGGCGTCTGGACTCCGCCCTCGGGCGTGGTGAGGCTGGTGCGGGCGTCGAGCACCTGCTGGATCCGCTCGGCGCAGACGACCGCGCGGGGGATCATCATCACCATGAAGACGCCCATCATCACGGCGGTGAGGATCTGGAGGAGGTACTGCAGGAACGCGGTGAGCGAGCCCACCTGCATCTGACCTGCGTCGACCCGCTGCCCGCCGAACCACAGCACGGCCGCGGTGGCCAGGTGCAGGATCATCATGATCGCGGGGAACATCAGCACGAAGATGTTGCCGACCTTGATCGACACCTCGGTGATCGCCGCGTTGGCCTTGCGGTACCGCTCGGACTCGAACGGCTCGCGCACGAAGGCGCGCACCACGCGGATGCCCGTGATCTGCTCGCGGAGCACGCTGTTGATCCCGTCGATCCGGTCCTGCATGAGGCGGAACAGCGGCAGCAGCAGGAACACCAGGAAGCCGACCACGACGAACAGCAGCGGCACCGACACCCAGACCAGCCAGGAGAGGCCGGCGTCCTCGCGCAGGGCGAAGACGATGCCGCCGACGCACATGATCGGCGCGGAGACCATGAAGTTGAGGGTCATCAGCACGAGCATCTGCACCTGCTGCACGTCGTTCGTGCCGCGGGTGATCAGGGTGGCCGTGCCGAAGCCGCCGACCTCGAGCCCGCTGAGCGAGTCGACGCGGCGGTAGACGTCGCGGCGCAGGTCGCGGCCGACGGACATGGCGGTGCGGGCGCCGAAGTAGACGGCTCCGATCGCCGCGGCGACCTGCACGACGCAGACGCCGAGCATGGTCATGCCGGTTCCCCAGATGAAGTCGGTGTCGCCGCGGCCGATGCCCTGGTCGATGATCTCGGCGTTGAGGCTCGGGAGGTAGAGCGCGGCGAGCGTCGCGACGAGCTGCAGCACGACGACGGCGGCCACCCAGCGCGCGTAGGGCTTCGCGTAGGCGGAGGCGAGGCGGAGCAGGATCATGGGTCCTCCGGAGGGGCGGAGCAGGAGCGGGAGGGGAGGGGACCGGGCTGGGGAGCGCGGAGCGCCGGGGAGCCCGTCGGGCCCGCACGGCGCGGGCGGCGGCGGCGTCCGGACGGCACGAACGGCCGGTCGGGACGGCGCTAGACAACCATCGACCACCGACACCGGTTCCGCAATCCGCCGAGGGGATGACTCCCCCGGCCCGCGGCCGCCGGGACGCGCGGAGGACGCGCAGGAGACGTGTCGGCGGCGGCTCCTACACTTCCAGGATGCGCATCGCCACCTGGAACGTGAACTCCATCCGGGCCCGCACCGGCCGCGTCGTCGACTGGCTCGTGCGCGAGGACGTGGACGTCCTCGCCATGCAGGAGCTCAAGTGCAAGCCCGAGCAGTTCCCGCACGAGGCCTTCGCCGACGCCGGGTACCACGTCGAGATGGTCGGGCTCAGCCAGTGGAACGGCGTCGGCATCGCCTCGCGCCTGCCGATGGAGGACGTGCAGGTCGGCTTCCCGGGCATGCCCGGCTTCGCGAAGGAGGCGGCGGCCGACGGCTCCTACCCGCTCGAGGCCCGCGCGATCGGCGCGACGGTCGACGGCGTGCGCGTCTGGAGCCTCTACGTCCCGAACGGCCGCGCGGTCGACGACCCGCACTACCTCTACAAGCTCGAGTGGCTCGCGGCCCTCGAGGCGAGCACCCGCGAGTGGCTGGCCGCCGAGCCCGACCTGCCGCTCGCCCTGGTCGGCGACTGGAACGTCGCGCCGCTCGACAGCGACGTGGGCGATCCGAGCCTCGGCCCCGGATCCACGCACGTCTCGATCCCCGAGCGCGCCGCCTTCGCCGCCTTCGAGGACGCGGGCCTGCGCGACGTCGTCCGCCCGCTCGTGCCCGAGGGCTACACCTACTGGGACTACAAGCAGCTCCGCTTCCCGCGCAACGAGGGGCTGCGGATCGACTTCGTGCTCGGCTCCCCCGCGTTCGGCGAGCTCGTCACCGGCGCCTCGATCCACCGCGACGAGCGCAAGGGCGACGCCCCGAGCGACCACGTCCCGGTGGTGGTCGACCTCGACCTCGAGACGACCCTCGACGACGACCGCCCGATGATCTTCTGAGCATGGCCTCGTCGAAGAAGAAGCGCGCGCGGGCCCAGGCCGCCTCGGCCGGCGCCTCCCGCCCCGCCGCCCGACCCGCGACGGCGCGCCCTGCGACCGCCCGCCCTGCGACCGCCCGCCTCGGAGCCGCGCACGACGAGTTCCGGTCCGACGCCTACCGCTCGGTGGGCGAGATCATCGCCGCCGGGAAGCCGCGCCGGCGCCGCTGGGACCTCGTGCTCTCGATCCTCGGCTGCCTCGCCCTCGGCCTGCTCACGATCGTGCTCGGCTACCTCGCCGCGATCCTCTCGGTCTTCCCCGCGCAGTGCGAGGGCCAGAACTTCGCCTGCGACTTCGACCGGATCGACTGGGGCGTCTCGATCGCGCTGATCGGGCCGCCCGCGCTGACGCTGATCGCCGTGGCCGTGACGGTCGTGCGCTACCTCGTGGGCCGCCGCGCGTTCCTCGTGCCGGTCATCGGGTTCGTGCTCTGCATCGCCACCGCGTTCCTCGCCTCCTCGCTCGTGACGAGCTCGATCCCCGGCTCGGCGCTGGTCTAGCACCGACCCGGGGGCGCGTCAGCGGTCGGCGTGCTCGGCGCTGGTCCAGCACCGACCCGGAGGCGCGTCAGCGGTCGGCGTGCTCGGGGCGCGATCGCGCGGTCAGCCGCAGGCGGGCTCGTCGTTCAGCGTGACCGCGGTGGGGTTGATCATCGGGGTCACCCGCACGGTCTGGTCGCCGAAGCCGGAGGCGTCGCCGGCGCTGAACTGCACGTCGAACGTCTCGGACTGGCCGGGCGAGAGCTGCACGGCGACCTTCGAGACGGGACGGCCGAGGTCGTCGAGGCTCTCGGGTCCGTAGCCGGTGCCGTCGGCCCACGCCGCGCTCGACACCGTGGTCCCGGGAGGGCCGTAGACGTAGATGTTGGTGACGAAGTCGCCCAGCGGGTACGCACCGCGCCCGCCGGCCGCGGCGACGTAGCCGGGCAGCGTCCTCGCGACCGCCTTCGAGATCGTGTTGGTCACGGTGACGGAGGTGGTGAAGACCGCGCCGGAGGCGGCGCACCGGCCCGCGCTCGACTGCGTGACCGCCGTGCTCAGGTAGTAGTCCATCTTCGAGCCGCCCGAGGCGTCCTGGAAGAACACTCCGGTGGTCGTGCCGTCGGTCGTCGTCTGCGGCAGGACCCCCGCGATCGGCGTGGGCGCGAGGAGCGCCTGCTCGTCGGCGTCGGAGCTGTAGGCGAGGATGCGGCTCTCGTCGACCGCCTTCACGATCGCCGGGAGCATCTTCGTGGGCTCCATCTCCCCGCCGAGGATCTTGCCCAGGACCGTCGCGCTCGCCTCCGAGAAGAACTCGTCGGTGCGCTCGGCCACGACCGACTCCGGGTAGCGGAAGTAGACCTCGTTGAGCAGGGTCGAGACGGTGTTCTCGCTCGTGAGGACCGTGCCGTCGGTGAGGGTCACGGGCCCGGTCGAGCCGAGGAGGTAGGAGAGGGCGACGGGGTCGATCGCGAGGACGCCGTCGATCCTCTGCTCGGGGAACTTCTGCGCCCAGAACTGCGAGGCGATCGAGGCGGCCGTCGGGAAGTCGGGGCGGCTGGTCGAGACGTTGAAGGTCGTCGCCATGTTCTCGCCGATGGTGTCGAGCGCGCTCTGGTCGACGGTGACGGGCGCCAGACCGCGGAAGTCGCCGCTGCCCAGCTGACGGCCGATCGAGATCGCGCCGCCGTCGACGTCGAGCTGCATCACCGACGACGCGCCGCCGCCCAGGGCCTGCGACTCCGCCAGGTTCTGGAACATCACCAGGTAGTGGCGCGGACCGGACGCTCCGAGGGAGTCGGGGAGGATCGCGGTGAGCGGCTCGACCTGCTCCATCGCCGCGGTGGCGGTGGCCAGCTGCGGAGTGAAGGAGTCGAGCGCGGAGGCGACCTGCGGCACCAGCGCGCCGCGGTCGATGCCCTCGACGCGGGTCTGCGCCGCGTCGACGACCTCCTTGGCGACGGTGATCTTCTGCGACAGCTCGGTGATCGCCGCGAGGTCGACCCTGCCGTCGACGGGCTTGAGGATGTCGAGCGAGGTCGTGGCGAGCGGCGTGACGATCCGGCCGGAGACGTCGTCGGCGATCTCGGTCGCGGCGCGGACCGCGGACAGGTTCGGCCCGAGGACGGGCACCACCTCCATCACCCGCCACACCGGGTCCTCGGTCTCGTCGCGCGCCTCGCCGGTGAGGGTCGCGATCCGGCCCGCGGTCTCCTCCGCACCGGAGGTGTCGAACGTCGTCAGCCTGTCCGTCACCTGCGACACCAGCGGGATCGCCTCGGTCAGCTTGTCGCGGACGGTCATCGCCTTGTCGTAGGTGCGCACGCCGAGGAGCACCGCGACGACGGCGCCGATCAGCAGGACCAGGAGGACGATCAGCGTGATCCAGAGGCCGCGACGGCGGCGCGGCCTGCCGCGGGCGGAGCGGTCGGCGGACGTGGTGGTGCTCATTCGAGAGAGCCTAAGCGACGGTCGGCGGAGTGCGACCGGGCCCGCGCCACCGGCCCCGTCCCAGGACGAGGGACACGCGACGCGGATGCGCGGGCCGTCCGGCGCCTCCGCCGGGACCGAGCGGGAGGCGGGGATGCTGCTCCGCTCAGCCCAGCAGGAGGGACACCCCGATGAGCACGGGCACCGCGGCGACCGTGGTCACGAGGGCCGTGTCGCGGGCGACGGCGACGCCCCGGTCGTAGCGCGAGGCGAAGGTGAAGATGTTCTGCGCGGTCGGCAGCGCGGCGGTCACCGTCACCACGAAGAGGTGCTCGGAGTCGAGGTGGAACGCGAAGCGCCCCAGCAGCAGCGCGACCGCCGGCATCACCAGCGACTTGAGGACGGAGGCGACCACCACCTCGACCCGCGCCGGCCCCGCCTCCAGCGGCCGCTGCCCGCGCAGCGACATCCCGAAGGCGATCAGCACCAGCGGGATCGACGCGTTGCCGATGATCGAGAACGGCTGCAGCACGGGCGCAGGCAGCTCCACGCCGGTGAGGGCGACGACGAGGCCGAGGGCGGAGGCGATGATCATCGGGTTCCGCAGCGGCTGCGTGAGGATCGCGCCGACCGAGGTCCGCCCGCTCGTCGAGACGTCGAGCAGCGTCAGGATCGTCGGCGCGAGGACGATCAGCTGCAGGAGGAGCGTCGGGGCCACCCACTGCGGATCGCCCAGCACGTAGATGGCGACCGGCAGTCCGATGTTGTTGGCGTTGACGTAGGAGGAGGCCGCGGTCCCGATCACCGTCTCCGGCAGCGGGCGGGGGAAGAGCAGCCGCGAGGCCAGCACGTAGAGCAGGGCGACGGTCAGCACCGTCAGGAGCGAGACGAGCAGGAACGAGGAGAAGAGGACGGAGACGTCGGCCCGCGACAGCACGGTGAACAGCAGCGCCGGCGTCGTGACGAAGAAGGCGATCCGCGACAGGATCAGCCGGCTCTCGGGCGGGACGATCCGGAACCGCGCGATCAGGTAGCCGACCGCGATGACGACCCCGATGATCGAGAAGCCGGTGAGCACGCCCTCCACGCCGCTGCCTCCCCGCCGCGGCCCGTCCGCTGTCGCGCCTCCACCCTAGGCAGTGGCCGGGCGTTGCAGCGCCGGCGCGACGCGCCTACGGTGTGCGGCATGCCGCATCTCGAGGTCCCCGGCGCGAGCCTCCACTGGGAGGCGGACGGCCGCGCCTCCGCGCCCGCCCTGCTGCTCGTGCACGCGGGCATCGCCGACCTGCGGATGTGGGACCCGCTCGTCCCCGACCTCTCCCGCGACCGGCTGGTGGTCCGCTACGACGTCCGCGGCGCGGGCGGAACGAGCACGGAGGACGTGGAGTACGACCCGCGCCGGGACGCCCTGGACGTGCTCGACCACCTCGGCGTCGAGCGCGCGGTGGTCGTCGGCTGCTCGCGGGGCGGAACGCTCGCGCTCGACCTGGCGCTCGAGCATCCGGAGCGGGTGACCGGCCTGGTCGTGATCGCGCCGGGCCTGGCGGGCTTCGACTACCCCGCGCTGACGGCGGAGGAGGAGCGCCGCTTCGGGGAGGTCGAGGCGCTGGAGCTCGCGGGCGAGCGGGAGACCGCGGCGATCGTCGAGGCGGAGCTCTGGGCCGTGGGTCCCGACCGCTCCGCGGACGACGTGGCTCCGCAGTTCCTCGCGCGGGTCCGGGAGCTCGCGCTCACGGGCGTCGGCCACGAGGCGGAGGCCCCCCGCCCGATCGATCCCTCCGGGCCGGCGGGCGAGCGGCTCGGGGAGATCGCCGTGCCGACACTCGTCGTGGCGGGCGCGCACGACCTCTCGGAGTCGCTGCCGGTCTGCGAGCACCTCGCCGCCGAGGTGGGCGGTGCCGAGCTGCACGTGCTCGAGCACGCGGCGCACCTGCCCGGCCTCGAGCACCCCGAGGAGTTCCTCGCGGTGCTGCGGCCGTGGCTGGAGCGCCACGGGATCTGATCAGGCCACGGCGGCCAGGTCGAACGCCCAGTCCACGTAGAGCTCCGGCGGCTCGCCCTGCTCGACGAGGTCGATCCGGTCGAAGCCGGCCTCGACGCAGGTCGCGCCGGCGTCCAGGTCGCTCTCCGCCACGAAGGCGTGCACGAAGCGGGGCACGGGGAACGCCGCCGCCTCCTCGAGCAGCATCCGCACGGAGTTCGCGGTGATGCCGCGGGCGTGCGGAGCGATGCTCCACGCCGCCTCGTAGGCGACGACGCCGCGCGAGCAGCCGTACCAATAGCCGATGGAGCCGACGGAGAGTCCGTCCAGCTCGACCACGTAGAAGAACGCGTCGCCGTCCGCCCAACCGCGCAGGTAGCGGTCGTGGCGCACGAGGATCTCGCTCTCGCTCTCGAGTCCGCCGCCCGCGTGCGCGAGGGTGTCGCGCAGGACGGAGGAGTCCGCCTGCGGCCAGGGGAGCAGGCGGAGGTTCTCGGGGTGGTGGTCGATGCTGGCTGTTCTCTGGTCGCTTCCGGGTTCGGGTCCCGTCACGCGCTCCGATCCTCTCTCTCAGGATGGCTCGCCGATCGAGCGCGCCGCCAGGGTGTTCGGCGCGCCTGTCCGATCGGATGTCTCCGCACTCGGGATGCGGACACGGTGTCGCCCCATCTTCGACCCGATGAGGGGAGGGAAACGGAAGCGGTGAGGAATCTAGCCCCGGACGGGGGGTGGCACCTGCACAACACCTGGGCAACCGCTGACCGCGGGGCCGGAGAGGGGCGGCGGAGACGTGCGCCCGCCCCCGCGAGATCGCCGCTTCGCTCCGCCGAGACGCAAGAAAAGCGCGCGCACGAGCCCATACGCTCGGAGTCGGAGCGCGTTACGCTCCTGCAGCCCCGTATCACCAGCGTGAGGAGGATCACCATGTCGCAAGCCGTGCAGAGCACCGTCGTCGGAGAACCCGAGGTCGTCGAGGACCGCGTGGAGGACTCCGCCGCCTGGCTCGACCTGAAGGCCGCCGCCGCCGCGCTGCAGCCGCTCCAGTCCCAGGACGGCTCGCTCGCCGAGCCCGAGCGGCTCAAGGATGCGCGCACCCTCGTCGAGCGGATCGTCGCCGGCGTCCGCACCCTCGCCCCCGCGTTCCCGCACGACGCCGCGTACCTCGACGCGCTGGTCGTCGACCTCGAGCGCTGGAGCGCCGGCGGACTCGGCCTGCCCGACTTCCTCGACTCGCTCACCGCGTTCCAGCCGCAGCTCGAGCGCGTCGACGGCCGCCGCCACCTCGTCGTCTTCCCCATGTACACCCAGAACGGCAGCCGCGACCGCCACGTCGAGGCCGTCCTCGTCGAGGTCGTCTGGCCGCGGTTCGTCGCCGAGCTGGAGGCGGGCGACTACTCCAACGCCCTCTTCGTGCCCGTGCGCTTCGTCGACTTCACCGCCGGCTACGACACCGACAGCGCCGTGCTGTTCCCCGAGACGGTCGCGATGCGCTCCGTCCCGTCCTTCACCTGGGGCGCGATCTTCGCCGACCGCGAGGCGGCCCGGTTCCGCCGCGTCGTCACGGAGGCGGCCCGGATCACCCGTCTCGAGCTCCCGGAGGACGCGCAGCGCCTGCTGGCCGACCAGCGCCTGGCGGAGGAGTCCTTCGTGATGTGGGACCTCATCCACGACCGCACTCACATGCGCGGCGACCTGCCGTTCGACCCGTTCATGATCAAGCAGCGGATGCCCTTCTTCCTCTACTCGCTGGAGGAGCTGCGGTGCGATCTCACCGCCTTCCGCGAGGCCGTCGCCATCGAGCGCCGCCTCGGCGCGCTCGACCGCCGCGACGACGAGGAGGAGGCGCTGGCCGAGCGCTCGCGCTTCGTGCAGTACGCGATCCTGTTCGACCGGCTCTTCCGCTTCCCGCTCACCGGGTCGCGGGTGCGCAACTACGACGGCCTCGGCGGCCAGCTGCTCTTCGCCTGGCTGCACCAGCACGGCGTCCTGCACTGGACCGACACCCGGCTGGCGTTCGAGTGGGACGGCGTCGCCGACGTGGTCGTCGCCCTCTCGGACGCGATCGACGAGCTCTACTGGCGATCGATCGACCGGCCGAAGACGGCGCACTGGCTGGCCGCGCACGAGCTGATCGCGGCCACTCTCACTCCGCACCCCGCCTCCGCCTGGGCCCGCGGGCTCCCGGACGAGGTGCTGCTCGGCGCCCCGCGCGGGCTCACCGACGCGGTGCTGGACGACGAGTTCCCGCTGTCGATGTTCTACGAGGCCCTCGGGAAGAAGATGGGCGACGTCATCGCCTCGACCCGGGGCATCACCGGCCGGGACTGACGTCGCGCCCGGGAGGCGGCGGGGTGCGCTCCTCCGCCTCCCGGGGCCCCGTCCGACCGGCGTCGGTTAGCGTGGGGCGCATGCCCTCAGGTGACGGAGCCGCGGACCCGCTCGACGCGGGCTGGATCCGGCGAGCGCCGAGCCGGGCCGGATACGTGCGCGACGCGGTCACCGCGGGGATCCTGCTGGTGGCGACGGTCGTCTCCGTCGCGCTGTACTCCTCGGCGGGATTCCCGGACGCGGCGCACCCCGTCGTCAGCGCCCACTGGGCCGTCCTGATGACCCTTCCCCTCGCGCTGCGCCGCCGGTTCCCCGCGAGCGTGGCGGCCGGACTCTCCGTCGTCTACGCGCTCGGGATCGTGCTCCAGGTGCCGGAGTCGCTCTTCGGCCAGATCTGCCTGTTCCTCGCGCTCTACACGGTCGGCGCGTGGGGCCGGAACCGGCGCACGGCGCTCGTCGTCCGAGTGGCGATCGCGGTCGGGATGCTGGGCTGGCTGCTCACCACCCTCGCCACGGGCGAGTACTTCGGCAGCTCCGTGCCGGTCGACGACTCCCCCGGCCTGCTCTCGCCCTACGCGGCGGAGTCGGCCCTCGCGGTCGTCTCGAACCTGCTCTACTTCGGCAGCGCCTACGTCTTCGGCGAGGCGTCGTGGCAGTCGGCCCGCCGGCTGGAGGCGCTCGAGACGCGCACGGCCGAGCTCGACGACGAGCGGGAGCGCTCCTCGCGGCAGGCCGTGTCCTCCGAGCGGCTGCGGATCGCGCGCGAGCTGCACGACGTGGTCGCGCACCACGTCAGCGTGATGGGCGTGCAGGCGGGAGCGGCGCGGCGGGTGCTGGCGCGGGATCCGGAGCGGGCGGCGGCATCGCTCAGCGCCATCGAGGGCGACGCGCGCTCGGCGATCGAGGAGCTGCACCGCATCCTGGTCGCGCTGCGCGCCGAGGACGCGGTCCCGAATCCGCTCACCGACGCCGCGTCCACCCGCGGGGTGGCCCAGCTCGAGGAGCTGGTCGCGGCGTCCAGCGGATCGGGCCTGCCCACCGTCTTCCTCACCCTCGGCACGCCCCGCGAGATCCCCGCGACGGTGGGGCTCAGCCTCTACCGCATCGCGCAGGAGTCGCTCACGAACGTCCGCAAGCACGCGGGGCGCGGCGCGCACGCCGAGGTGCGCCTCCGCTACGCCCCCGACGCGGTCGAGCTCGAGATCGCCGACGACGGCGGGTCCGGCCCGCACCCGAGCGCTCCCGCCTCCTGCGGACTGGGGCACACCGGCATGAGCGAGCGCGCGGCCGCGGTCGGCGGCTGGATCGAGATGGGGCCGAGGGGCGGAGGCTACCTCGTGCACGCCCGGGTGCCGCTGTCCCCCGTCCGGGCGAGCGTGCCGGACGCCGACGACCCGGTACCGTCGTCGGAGACGTCGCGGGGGCGTCAGGAGCGAGCGAGCGGGGGCCGCCCATGACCGAGCACGTGCGCGTGCTGCTCGTCGACGACCAGGAGCTCGTCCGCGTGGGCTTCCGCATCATCCTCGAGTCGGAGCCGGGGATCGAGGTGGTCGGCGAGGCCCGCACCGGGCTCGAGGCCCTGCAGCGCGCCTCCGAGCTGCGCCCCGACGTGATCTGCATGGACGTGCAGATGCCCGGGCTCGACGGCCTGGCCGCGACCCGCGAGATCGTGGCCGACCCGCGCCTGTGCTCGCGGGTGCTCATCCTCACCACCTTCGACCGCGACGACTACCTCTTCGAGGCGCTCTCGGCCGGCGCCAGCGGGTTCCTGCTCAAGAACGCGTCGCCGGAGGAGCTGGTCGAGGCCGTGCAGGTGGTCGCCCGCGGCGACGCGATGCTCGCCCCCGACGTCACCCGGCGCGTGATCGAGCGGTTCGCGTCCGTGCCCGAGCGCACGCCGACCGCCGCCGACCACCCCGGAGTGGCCGATCTGACGGACCGCGAGCGGGAGGTGCTCGTGCACCTGGCGCGGGGCTGGTCGAACGCCGAGATCGCGGCCGAGCTGTTCGTGGGCGAGGCGACCGTGAAGACGCACGTCTCGAAGATCCTGATGAAGCTCGGCGTGCGCGACCGGATCCAGGCGGTCGTGTTCGCCTACGAGCACGGGATCGCGGTGCCGGGGCGCCCCTGAGCGGTGGGCCGGGGCGGTCAGCGCCGGGACTGGCTCGAGGCCGGGCGCGGCGGGGTGCGGCGGACGAACTCCATCCGGATCTCCGGCACGATCTTCCGGTCGAGCACGACCGTCATGTAGCGGCCGTCGACGCGGGCGCCGATCGCGACCACGTCCGGATCGGTGTCCACGCGGTAGCCGCGCAGCGCCTCCCCGTCCACGATCACCGGGACGCCCCGCACGACGTCCTCGTCGCGGAGGGCGGCGGCGACCACCGGCATCCCGCCGCGGCGGCTGCGCACGCGGCCCGGGAAGGTGTTGCGGAGCACGTCGCCCATGTGGGCCGCGAGGCGGGACTCCAGGGGCCGGCTGCGCTCGGCGGGGATCGGCACGGAGGTGCGGACCGCCTCCCAGAGCACCGGGTACCGCATCCGCGTCACCTGGTCGACCATCCACGGCGGCAGGTGGTCGTTCTCGGCGCGCTCGATCGCGCGCTTCTGCTCGGGGGACAGCGGGACGTGGTTGACGGGGTCGGCGCGGTTGCGCGGGTTCTTGTAGACCGAGTACGAGAGCGAGATCTCGACGAAGCGGCCGAGCGCCATCGTCTGCGCCGCGGCGAACTCCTCCAGCCTCGGCTGGGGCGCGAACGCGAGGACGGGATCGCCGAAGCGAGCCGCGATCTCGTCCACCCCGGGAGGGGCGGGCATGTCGCGGACAGCTCCCGTCGTGTCCATGCGCATACGTCAAGAGTGGCCTGCCTCCCAGCCGATACCAACTTCTTGACGGAGATCGGCTTTCGGGTCGTCGTCCTTTCACCTGCCCGAAACATGCGGGAGGCAGGAGGGGCGCCTCCGGGGCTCCTCCGGGCGGCGGGCTGCGAAGATGGAGGGATGAGCGCTCTGCACGATCCCGACGTCCGCGGCTTCGCCTCCGACAACTACTCCGGAGTGCACGACGAGGTCCTCGCCGCGATCGCCGCGGCCAACGGAGCGCACCAGATCGCCTACGGCGAGGACGTCTACACCGAGCGCCTGCAGGAGGCGTTCCGCCGCGAGTTCGGCGAGCAGGCCCAGGCCTTCCCCGTCTTCAACGGCACGGGCGCCAACGTCACCGGCCTGCAGTCGATGCTGCCGCGGTGGGGCGCCGTCGTCTCGGCGGGCACCGCGCACATCACCTCCGACGAGGGCGGAGCGCCGGAGAAGGTCGGCGGGATCAAGATCCTCACGGTCCCCACGCCCGACGGCAAGCTGACCCCGGCGCTGGTCGACCAGGAGGCGTGGGGCTTCGGCGACGAGCACCGCGCCCAGCCGCTCGTGGTCTCGATCACCCAGTCCTCCGAGCTCGGCACCGTCTACACCCCGGAGGAGGTGCGCGCGCTCGCCGACCACGCGCACGGCCTCGGCATGCGGCTGCACATGGACGGGGCGCGCATCGCGAACGCCGCGGCCGCCCTCGGCCTGCCCCTGCGCTCCTTCACGACCGACGCAGGCGTCGACGTGCTCTCGTTCGGCGGCACCAAGAACGGCATCCTGCTCGGCGAGGCGATCGTCGTGCTCGACCCGGCGGCCTCGACCGGGCTGACCTTCCTCCGCAAGACCAACATGCAGCTGTCCTCCAAGATGCGCTTCATCTCGGCGCAGCTGCTCGCCCTGCTCGGCGACGGCGGCGAGGAGGAGCCCCTGTGGCTCCGCTCGGCCCGGCACGCGAACGCCATGGCGGCGCGCCTGCGCTCGGGGCTCGAGGAGGCGATCGCCGCCGGACGGATCACCGGGCTCGAGTTCACGCAGCAGACCCAGGCCAACGCGGTGTTCGCGACGCTGCCGCCCGGAGTCGCGGACCGGCTCCGCGCCGCCTACCGCTTCTACGACTGGAACCCGGCGACCGGCGAGGTCCGCTGGGTCTGCTCCTTCGACACGACGGAGGACGACATCGACGCGTTCACGGCCGCGATCGAGCGCGAGCTGGCCGCGTGAGGGCCCGCCTCCCGCGCCTGGCGACGGTCGCCGCCGCGCTCGCCGTTCTCGTCGCGCTGACGGGCTGCACGTCGGCCGAGCGCTCGGACGTCGCGGCCACCCCGTCGGCGTCCGAGACCGCCGCTCCGACTCCCTCCGCGACTCCGACGCCCTCGCCCACGGCCACGGCCTCGACCCGCCTGGGCTGCGACTCCCTCCTCCCCGCCACGCGGGCGGCCTCGGCGCTGGGGGTCTCCCGCAGCGCTCTCGAGGGCAGCCGCGAGGTGACGACGCGCTCCTCGGGCGAGCTGATCCGCGAGGCCGCGGAGGAGAACGGCGGAGTGCTCCGCTGCGCCTGGTACGACGAGGACGCCTCGATCACCGCGGCCGCGGTCGACGACGCCGCCGAGGCCTTCGCCGGCCGTCCGAGCCCGCGCCTCGAGACCGCCGTCGAGGCCTACGGCTCCTGCACCGACGGCAGCTGCGACCTGGATCTGCTCGCCGGCGCCACCTGGGTGACGCTGCAGCTGCGCGGCGCCCCCGCGGCCGTCGACCTCGCCGCGCTGGCGACCGGCACCGCCTCCGCCGCGCTCGGCACCCTCGACGAGCCGGTCACCGCGACGGCGCCCGTCTGCACCGAGGTCCTGACGGCCGAGCAGCTGTCCGGTGCCGCCGGTCTCGCGCAGGCGACCGCGGGGACGGGGACCGGGACGCCGACCACCGCGTCGGCCGCTGCCGCCGCCCGGGCCGGGTACGCCTCCTGCAGCTGGAGCGACGCCTCCAGCGCCGCCTACTCGGGCGTGACGGTCGACGCGCTCCCGAACGGCGACGACGGCTGGCGGAACCTCTCGCTGACCTCGGGCCTGGCGATCCCGCTCGAGCCGCTCGACGGCTTCGGCGAGAAGGCCCTCACCGGCTGCGCGGCGGGCGTCTGCGAGATCGACGCGCTGGCCGACGACGTGTGGTGGCGCGTGACCGTCACCGGCGACGCGGCGAAGGCCGAGGCCGTCGCCCGCGCCGTGCTCGCGAACGCCTGACCCGCGGCGCCTCTCTCCACCTCCGCGAGCGGGTCAGCGCCAGTACTCGTACCAGGACGACTCGCGGCAGCCGAGGGACGCGTAGAGGCGGCGGGCGCCGGCGTTCTCGGCGAGCACCTGGAGCCAGAAGCGCGCGACGCCCCGGCCGGACGCGTCCTCGAGGAGGGCGCGGATCACGGCGGAGGCGAGCCCGCGGCGCCGGGCGTCCGGGCGGGTCGCCAGGGCGAAGAGGCCGCCCCAGAGCTCGCCGTCCGGCGCCGTGACGAGCGCGAGGCGGCCGGTCGCGGCCGGGCCGTCCCCGTCGACTGCGAGAGCGTAGGAGGAGGGGCAGCCCGCGAGGATGCGCTCGGCGACCGCACGCTCCTCCGCGCCACCGCGACCGTCCACCGACCACCAGAGGGCGAGCCAGTCCTCGTCGGGAGCCGGGGCGAGGCGGACGCGAGGCTGCGGCGCGGACCTCGGCGGCACTGGCCTCGACGGCGCGGACCCCGACGTCGTGGACAGGGCGGCGAGCGCCTCCTGCACCGAACCCGTCAGCACGAGCGTCCGGTCGATCGGCGCGGCGCCGCGCTCGGCGAGCAGCCCGGTCAGACCGGCGGGGCTCGGCGGTCCGATCTGCACGAGGGGCGCGATCCCGTGCTCGCGGGCGAACGCCTCCGCCGCGTCGAGCGCCGCCTCCTGGTCGACGACGTCGCCGGACGCGAGCACCGAGTTCGCGCGCTTGGTGACTCCTGCGGAGGCGCGCAGCTCCCACGCGCCGAGGGGGCGCCGCACGAGCGCGGGCCAGGCGTCGGCGGCGAGGCGGTCGAGCAGGCGCGGATCCATCGGGCCACGGTAGCGGGAGCGGCGCCGGAGCCCTGTGGACGCCCCCGGAAACGGCTCCGGCCCGCAGGATCCGCCGCGGACGAGCCGAGCGGGATCCTGCGGGCCGGAGGCCGTGGAGGGACGAGCCCTACATGTTGATCATGTGCCCCTTGAGGCCGTGGAAGCCCTCCTGCAGCGCCTCCGACAGCGTCGGGTGGGTGTGCACGTTGCGGGCCAGCTCGGTCGCGGTGAGGTCCCACTTCTGGGCGAGCGTGAGCTCGGGGAGCAGCTCCGAGACGTCCGGACCGATCATGTGGGCGCCGAGGAGCTCGCCGTACTTCTTGCTCGCGATGAGCTTCACGAAGCCGGTGGGCTCGCCGAGGCCGTGGGCCTTGCCGTTCGCCATGAAGGGGAAGGTCGAGACGGTGATCTCGTGTCCCTCGTCCGTCGCCTGCTTCTCGGTGAGGCCGAAGGAGGCGATCTGCGGCTGGCAGAACGTCGCGCGCGGCATCATCCGGTAGTCGCCCAGGGTCTGGGTCTCGGCACCGGCGAGGGTCTCGGCGGCGACGACGCCCTGCGCCTCCGCGACGTGCGCGAGCTGGAGCTTCGCGGTGACGTCGCCGATGGCGTAGATGTGCGGCACGTTGGTGCGCATGTGGTCGTCGATCGCGATCGCGCCGCGCTCGGTGAGCTCGACACCCGTCTTCTCGAGGCCGAAGCCCTCGGTGCGGGGGACCCAGCCGATCGACATGAGCACCTTGTCGACCTCGAGGGTCGACTGCGTGCCGTCCTTCGCGGTGTAGGTGACCGTGACGTAGCCGTCCTTGTCGACGACCGACTCGACCTTGGTCGAGGTCAGGATCTCGACGCCGAGCTTCTTGTACTGCTTCTGGATCTCCTTGGAGACGTCCGGGTCCTCGTTGGGGAGGGCGCGGTCCATGAACTCGATGATCGTCACGTCGACGCCGTAGTTCTTGAGGACGTAGGCGAACTCCATGCCGATCGCGCCCGCGCCCACGATGGCCATCGTGTCGGGGAGCTCGCGGGTCATGATCTGTGTCTCGTAGGTGACGACGTTCTCGGAGAGCTCGACGCCGGGGAGGAGGCGGACGCTCGCGCCGGTCGCGATGATCGCGTCGTCGAAGGTCAGCGACTCCGTGCCGCCCTTGCTCAGCTGCACGTCGAGGCCCTGCGGGCCGGTGAAGGAGCCGACGCCGTCGAACTCGGCGATCTTGTTCTTCTTCATCAGGAAGTGGACGCCCTTGGTGCGGCCGTCCGCGACCGAGCGGCTGCGGTCGAACGCCGCGCCGAAGTCGAACGAGACGTCGCCCGAGATGCCGAACTGCTTCGCCTGGGTGTGGAAGAGGTGGGCGAGCTCCGCGTTGCGCAGCAGCGCCTTGGACGGGATGCAGCCGACGTTGAGGCAGACACCGCCCCAGTACTGCTTCTCGACGACGGCGACGGACTTGCCGAGCTGGGCGGCGCGGATCGCGGCCACGTATCCGCCGGGGCCTGCCCCCAGGACGACGACGTCGAAGTGCTGGGCCATGGATGATCCTCCAGAGTCGTGGATGGTGGTGCGCGAGGTGACCACGCCGTCTCCCACCGTACCGTTCCGGGGCTCGGAGGCGGCCCGCTCCTCCGTGGGCGAACGCGCGTGCGGGCGCCTGCGGTGCACGCGCGGGAATGCCCGCGGGGCGGGGACGGTTGGGCTCCACGGGCGACGGAGCCCCTCCCCCAGTCCCCCGCACGGAAGAAGCCCCGCGATGTCCGCCACCGCCTCCCGCACCGCCAGCACCAGCGCCCCGATCCTCGACGTCCTCGCGGAGCGCTGGAGCCCCCGCTCCTACGACGCGACCGCGACCGTCTCCGACGAGACCCTCGCGTCCCTCCTCGAGGCCGCGCGCTGGTCCCCGTCCGCCAGCAACTCGCAGCCGTGGCGCTTCATCGTCGCCCGCCGCGGAACCGACGGGTTCGACCGCATCGTCGCGACGCTCGCCGGCTTCAACGGCGCCTGGGCCGGCTCCGCCGCCGTCCTGGTCGTCGCGCTCGCCGAGACCGTCGACTCCGAGGGGAAGCCGCGCCCCTGGGCCGTCTACGACCTCGGCCAGTCGATCGCCCACCTCAGCGTCCAGGCGCACCACGAGGGCCTGCACGTGCACCAGATGGCCGGCTTCGACAAGGACGCCGTCCGCGCCGCGTTCGGCGTCGACGAGCGCTTCGACCCGGTGACGATCGCCGCGGTGGGAGTCGCGGCCGACGCCGACGCGCTGGCGAACGAGACCCTCCGCGAGCGCGAGACCGCGCCGCGCACCCGCCTGCCCCTCGAGGAGCTCGTGCTCGTCCAGGCGTAGCCCTCCGGCGGAAGGCCTCCCCCGTCCGCGGACCGGGGAGGCCTTCCGCGTCCCACCCCTGTGTTACTCCCCGTGTCGGTCCCCGCTGTGCCGCCGGGAGCCTCTCCGTACGATCGGACGATCCGCCCGTCCGTCCCGCTGCCCGGAGAGACATGCCCGCCACCCCCGCCGCCCGCACGAGCCTGGCCTTCGACGCCGAGCTCGGCCAGTCGGCGTTCCCCGTGCGCTTCGAGGGGGTCGGCCGCACATTCGCGCCCGGGTCCCCCGTGCTGACGGACGTGACGCTCGAGGCCGCCGCGGGCGAGGTCATCGCGATCCTCGGCCCGAGCGGCTGCGGCAAGTCCACGCTGCTGCGCATCGCGGCGGGCCTGGACACCGCCTCCGAGGGGTCCGTCCTCATCGACGGCGCCCCCGTCTCCGGCATCGACCCGCGCTGCGCGGTGGCGTTCCAGGAGCCGCGGCTGCTGCCCTGGCGGAGCATCGCCGACAACGTCGCGCTCGGCCTGCCCCGCGGCACCCCGCGCCCGGCCGCCCGCGCCGCCGTCGACGAGCTGCTCTCGCTGGTCGGCCTCACCGCGCACGCCCGCTCGCGGCCCCGCGAGGTGTCCGGAGGGATGGCCCAGCGCGCCTCCCTCGCCCGCGCCCTCGCCCGGAACCCCGGCGTGCTCCTCCTGGACGAGCCCTTCGGGGCGCTCGACGCGCTGACCCGCCTGCGGATGCAGGACCTGCTGCTCGACGTGCACGCGGCGGCTCCGGCGACGATCCTCCTCGTCACCCACGACGTCGACGAGGCCCTCCAGCTGGCCGACCGCATCGTGCTCCTCGGGCGCGACGAGCCCGGAGGCGTCTCGCGCATCCAGCGGATCGTCACCGTCCCCGGAGCGCGGCCGCGCGACCGCGGCTCGGCGGAGCTCGCCGAGCACCGGGCCGAGCTCCTCGCGGGGCTGGGCATCGAGCGGCACTGACCCCGGGCGGATCGACCCGCATCCCTCCACCCGGGCGGCACGGTCCGGGCGGCACGACCTCCCTCCCCAGCCGCCTCCTCCTCCCGCTCTCCACCGCACGAGCACCTCCCCGCACCGCCCCTCCCCTGCAGCGTCCACACTCGCTGTCACCGCATCCCCGAAGCCGAGGCCCCCATGTCGTTCACCAGCTCCCCGCTCGCCCGCCGCACCGCTCTCGCCGGTCTGCTCACCGCCGCCGCCGTCCCGCTCCTCGCGGGCTGCGTGCAGGGCGAGGGCGGAGGAGGAGCGGCGGCCGCGACCGCCGACGCCGCCTCCGGAGGAACTCAGGGCGGCACGCTCACGCTCGACTTCGCGACGTACAACCCGCTGAGCCTGGTCATCAAGGAGAAGGGCTGGCTCGAGGCCGCCCTCGCCGAGCAGCAGGTCACCGTCGCCTGGGTGCAGTCGGCCGGCTCCAACAAGGCCAACGAGGCCCTGCGCGCCGGAGCGATCGACGTCGGCTCCACCGCCGGCTCCGCCGCGCTGCTCGCCCGCTCGAACGGCTCGCCGATCAGGACGATCGACATCTTCTCGCAGCCGGAGTGGTCGGCCCTCGTCGTCCCCGCCGGCTCGGCGATCACGTCGGTCGAGCAGCTCAAGGGCAAGCAGATCGCGGCCACCAAGGGCACCGACCCCTACTTCTTCCTGGTGCAGGCGCTCGAGGCCGCCGGGCTGGGCATCGGCGACGTGACGGTGCAGAACCTGCAGCACGCCGACGGCTGGGCGGCGCTGCAGAACGGCTCCGTCGACGCCTGGGCGGGCCTGGACCCGATCATGGCCGGCGCCGAGGCGGCCGGGGCGACCCTGCTCTACCGCAACGTCGACTTCAACTCCTACGGCCTGCTCAACGCGACCGAGAGCTTCCTCGCCGAGAAGCCGGACCTCGCGCAGACCGTCGTGAACGCGTACGAGCACGCCCGCGCCTGGGCGCTCGAGAACCAGGACGAGACGGCGAGCATCCTCGCCTCCGTCGCCGGCCTCGACGTGGCGGTGGCGACGACGGTCATCACCGAGCGCAGCAACCTCGACGTCGACAACGTCCCCGGCTCCGCGCAGACCGACGTGCTCGCCGTGATCGGCCCGATCTTCGTCGAGAACGGCGACGTCGCCTCGCAGCAGCAGGTCGACGACGCGCTCGACTCGCTGCTCGACGACACCTACGCCTCGGCGGCCGACCCGAGCGCCATCGGCGCCTGAGGGTCCGGCCCTCCGCCCCCGACCCCGTGATCCGAGGAGACCGACGATGACGATCCGCGACGACGACACCGCGACCGACGCCGATGTGCTGCGGCGGAGCGCGCTGTCCGCGCCGATGCCGGGTGAGCCCGGACTCGTGACGGCGGGCCCGTCGGTCGCGGCCTCCCAGCGCCGCCTCCGCGAGGACCGCTCCCACCCGCTCACCACGCGACGGTGGTTCGTGGTCGCGGGAGGCGCGGTCCTGCCCGTGCTGCTGCTCGCCGCCTGGCAGATCGCGACGACGACCGGGATGGTCTCGGTGGCGGTCTTCCCCTCGCCCGCGATGGTCTGGGCGGCCGGCGTCGACCTCGCCCAGCGCGGCGACCTCGGCCAGGACGTCGCCATCTCGACGCAGCGCGTGCTCATCGGGTTCGCGCTCGGCTCGGCGCTCGGCCTCGTGGTCGGCGCGCTCTTCGGGCTCTCCCGCGTCTGGGAGGTCGTCCTCGGCCCGACCCTCGGCGCGATCCGGGCGGTCCCGTCGCTGGCCTGGGTCCCGCTGCTGCTGCTCTGGATGGGCATCGGCGAGGAGTCGAAGATCACGCTGATCACGATCGGCGCGTTCTTCCCCGTCTTCACCACGGTGGCCACGGCGCTCGGCCACGTCGACCGGCACCTCGTCGAGGCCGGCCGCGCCTTCGGCCTCTCGGGCGTCCGGCTCTTCACGACGGTGCAGCTGCCCGCGGTTATCCCGTCCGTGATCTCCGGGCTGCGCCTCGCGCTCGCCCAGTCGTGGCTGTTCCTGGTCGCCTCCGAGCTCATCGCCTCCTCGATGGGCCTGGGCTTCCGCCTCATCGACAGCCAGAACAACGGCCGGATCGACCGGGTGTTCCTGGCGATCGTCCTGCTGGCCGTGCTGGGCAAGCTCACCGATGCCGTCGTCGGCGTGTTCCAGCGCTACGCCGTGAGGAAGTGGGCGTGAGCGCCGGGGAGGGAGCTCCGAGCGTGAGCGGGACGATCGCCAACCTGCTCGACGAGCACCGCCGGTTCCCCCCGCCCGCGGCCTTCGCCGCGCAGGCGAACGCGGGCGCGGAGGAGTACTCGCGCGCCGCCGCCGATCCGGTCGCGTTCTGGGAGGAGGCGGCCCGCCGCCTCGAGTGGGCGGAGCCGTGGCACACCGCCCACAGCTGGGAGCCTGCCGCTCCGCTGCCCGACGGCTCGCTCTCGGTGCCGCGCACGACCTGGTTCGAGGGCGGGCGGCTGAACGTGGCCGTCAACTGCGTCGACCGCCACGTGGACGCGGGACGCGGCGGGAAGACCGCCCTCCACTTCGAGGGCGAGCGCGGCGACCGGCGGTCGATCACCTACGCCGAGCTCCAGCGCGAGGTCTCCCGCGCCGCTAACGCGCTGACCGCGCTCGGGATCGGAAAGGGCGACCGCGTCGTCGTCTACCTGCCGGTGATCCCCGAGACCATCGTCATCACGCTCGCGATCGCGCGGATCGGAGCGATCCACTCGCTCGTCTTCGGCGGCTTCTCCGCCGAGGCGGTGCGGTTCCGCGTGGAGGACACCGGCGCGAAGCTCCTGGTCACCACGGACGGGCAGTTCCGGCGCGGAGCGGCGGTGCCGGTCAAGGCGAGCGCCGACCGGGCGGTCGAGGGCGTCGCGTCGATCGAGCACGTCCTCGTCGTCCGCCGCACCGATGAGACCGACGTCCCGTGGACCCCGGGCCGCGACGTCTGGTGGCACGAGCTGGTCGACGCGCAGAGCGACGTCCACGAGGCCGAGGCCTTCGACTCCGAGACGCCGCTGTTCATCATCTACACCTCCGGCACGACCGGGAAGCCCAAGGGGCTGGTGCACACCAGCGGCGGCTACCTCACGCAGGCCTCCTGGACGCACTGGGCGGTGTTCGACGCGAAGCCGGACGACGTGCACTGGTGCACCGCCGACCTCGCCTGGGTCACCGCGCACACCTACGAGATCTACGGACCGCTCTCGAACGGGCTCACCCAGGTCATCTACGAGGGCACCCCGAGCACCCCGCACACCGCCCGGCACTTCGAGATCATCGAGCGGTACGGGGTGACCGTCTACTACACGGCGCCGACGCTGATCCGGACGCTGATGACCTGGTTCCCCGAGGGCGTGCCCGCCCGGTACGACCTGTCGAGCCTGCGCCTGCTCGGCACCGTCGGCGAGTCCATCAACCCCGAGGCCTGGGTCTGGTTCCACGAGGCGATCGGCGGCGGACGCTGCCCGATCGTCGACACCTGGTGGCAGTCCGAGACCGGCGCCGCAGTGATGTGCCCGCTGCCGGGCGTCTCGACCCTCAAGCCGGGCTCGTCTCTCGGAGCCCTGCCCGGGCTCGGCGTCCTCGTGGTGGACGAGCACGGCGAGCGGGTGCCGAACGGCTCCGGCGGCTACCTCGTGGTCGACCGGACCGGGCCGGCGCTCGCCCGCACCGTGTGGGGCGACCCGGAGCGGTACCGCGACTCCTACTGGGCCCGCTACGCGTCCCAGGGGTGGTTCTTCTCCGGGGACGGCGCGAAGTACGACGCCGACGGCGACGTCTGGGTGCTCGGCCGCGTCGACGACGTCATCAACGTCTCCGGGCACCGCCTGTCCACGATCGAGATCGAGTCGGCACTCGTCGCCCATCCGGCCGTCGGCGAGGCCGGAGTCGTCGGAGTCGCCGACGCGACGACCGGCCAGGCCATCGCGGCGTTCGTCATCCCCTCCGACGAGGCCGTCGACCGCGCCGAGGAGGACCCGGCCTACTGGGCCGCGCTCGGCACGACGCTCTCGGCGCTCCTGCGCGACCACGTGGCGGTCGCGATCGGTCCGATCGCCAAGCCGCGCGACGTGGTGGTGGTGCCGGATCTGCCCAAGACCCGCTCCGGCAAGATCATGCGGCGGCTGCTCGGCGACATCCGCGACGGCCGCCCGCTCGGAGACGTGACGAGCCTCCAGGACGACACCGTCCCGGCGCGCATCGCCCGCATCGTCGCCGAGCGCGGGTAGGCGCCGCGCCAGTCGGACGCGGCGGGCGGACCCTGTTTCGGGGAGGCGTCGGGAGCCTGCGCGTCCGCGGCGAGGAGGGGCCGCCGGGGAGCATCCGGAGTAGCGTGAAGCCGTGCGCGACGTCCAACAGCAGATCATCTCCGAGCTCCACGTCTCCCCCGCCGTCGATCCGGCCGTCGAGGTCGAACGGCGCAGCGGATTCCTCGCCGACTACCTCCGCAGCACCGGCGCGAAGGGCCTCGTCCTCGGCATCAGCGGCGGCCAGGACTCGAGCCTCGCCGGGCGCCTCTGCCAGCTCGCGGTCGAGCAGGTCCGCGCGAGCGGCGGCGACGCCTCCCTCATCGCGGTCCGCCTGCCGTACAAGGTGCAGGCCGACGAGGAGGACGCCCAGCTCGCCCTCACGTTCATCCGCCCGGACCGCCAGGTCGTCTTCGACATCCACCAGGGCGTCGACGGCGTGACCGCAGCATTCGGCGACGCGGTCGACGAGCCGATCAGCGACTTCGTGAAGGGCAACGTGAAGGCGCGGATGCGGATGATCGCGCAGTACGCGATCGCCGGCCAGGCCGGGATGCTCGTCGTCGGGACCGACCACGCGGCCGAGGCGGTCACCGGCTTCTTCACGAAGTACGGCGACGGCGGCGCCGATGTCCTCCCGCTCACCGGCCTCACCAAGCGGCAGGGGCGCTCGCTCCTCGAGCACCTGGACGCACCGGCCCGGCTCTACGAGAAGGCGCCGACGGCGGACCTGCTCGACGACAACCCCGGCCAGACCGACGAGACGAACCTCGGGCTCACCTACGCCGACCTCGACACGTACCTCGAGGGCGGCGAGGTCGACCAGGCCGTCGCCGAGGCCATCGAGGCGCGGTACGCCGCGACCGAGCACAAGCGCCAGGTGCCGCTGTCGATGTTCGACGACTGGTGGCGCTGAGCCGCCGCTGACCGCTTCCAGCGGCCGGCAGCTCAGGACCGCACGGGGCCCCGCTGAGGCGGGGCTCCCCTGCGTCCGGCGCGGAACCGCCGCGCGGTCCGGTCCCGCCGCGGTATCAGGAGTCGGCGCGGGCGTTGTAGACGAGCACCTCGCCGGAGTCGACGGAGGCGCGGTAGGCGCGGAACACGTCGAGGGCCTCGTCGCGGAGCACGCCGTCGACGACCTCGATGCCGCGGGCCTCGAACTGCGCGGCCCAGTCCTCGCGCATCGGGCCCTCGTCGAAGGTGCTGATCTCCTCGAGCTCGGGGCCGGAGCCCGCGACGACCAGGCGGCGCACCCCCGACCACATCGTCGCTCCGTAGCACTGCACGCACGGGCGCCAGTTGACGACCAGGTCGTGCGCGGGGAGGCCCTCGCCGCCGAGGTCCCAGGTGCCGAGCGCGGTCTGCGCGAGACCGAGCGCCGTCACCTCGGCGTGGCCGGACGAGACCCCGCTGCCGAGGACGACGTTCACTCCGACCGAGACGAGACGACCGGAGTCGCGCTCGACGACGATCGCCGCGAACGGGCCGCCGTTCCCCTCGCGGAAGTTGCGGTCGGCGAGCGCGTGCACGAGGGCCATCCGGTCCTCGAGGCTCGGGAGGACCTCGGGGACGTCGCGGAGGGCGTCACCGATCCAGGCGGGCAGGGCGATCTCGTAGCGGGTGGCGAGGCGGTCGATGTCCATGGGTCCTCCGGGAGACGGGGCGGGGCGGGGCGGCGGGCGGAGAGGGATGCGCGGCAGGCACGGCACAAATGACGCGCGGGCGGCGGCGGCCGTCGCCCCTCAGCCTCGCAGTGCCGAGCGCCGGAGACGGAATCGGCCCGGCGCGTCGACGCGGAGGTCAGGCGAGGAGGGCCTCGCCGAGCGCCGCGGCCTGCGCCGCCCAGAAGCGCTTCGCCACGCCGGTCCGGCGGAACAGGGCGTCGAAGCCGTGGAAGGCGCCCTCCACGATCTCGAGCCCGCACGGCACTCCGGCCGCGCGCAGGCGCTCGGCGTAGCGGACGTCCTCGTCGTGGAAGAGGTCGAGGCCGCCGACGCCGATCCAGGCCGGCGGCAGGCCCGCGAGGTCGTCGCGGCGGGCGGGGGCGGCGTAGGCCGTGACGCCGGGGCCGCCGGGCTCGCCAGCGAGGTAGGCGGTCCAGCCGAAGCGGTTGCTGCCCGGGGTCCAGACGCGGACTCCGCGCGGAGGAGGACCGGGCCGGGTGACGGTGCGGTCGTCGAGCATCGGGTAGACGAGCAGCTGGAACGCGGGCTGCGCTCCTCCGCGGTCGTGGGCGAGGAGGGTCGCACCCGCGGCAATGCCGCCGCCCGCGCTCGCGCCTCCGACGGCGATGCGCGCCGGGTCGACGCCGCGCTCCTGCGCGTGCTCGACGAGCCAGTCGAACGCGGCCAGCACGTCCTCGACGGCAGCCGGGGCCGGATGCGCGGGCGCGAGGCGGTAGTCGACGGAGACGACCGTGATGCCCAGGGTGCGGGCGAAGTCGATGCAGGACGCCTCGTCCTGGAGGTGGCTGCCGAGCACCATGCCGCCGCCGTGCACCCAGAGGAGCGCGGGAGCGGTACCGCGGAGGATGCGCGGCCGGTAGCTGCGGGCCCGGACGGGAGCGGCTCCGGCGACGGGGATCTCGAGGTCGTCGACCACGATGTCGGGCGGAGCCTCACCTCCCTCGGCGACGCGACGCGTGGCGAGGCGCAGCAGTCGCGGGCCGAGGACGATCGGCGGGAGGAAGCGACCGAGCGCGAGGTCGGGGTGGAAGAGGGGCGCCGTCGTGGCGGTGCGGGCTGACGCGGTCATGCGCGGGAGGCTACTCCTCGCGGCCGTGCCGGCGCCCCTCCGCGGGATTACGGACGCACGAGGGTCTTGATCGCGCGGCGCTCGTCCATGGCGGCGTACGCCTCGGCGATCTCCTCGAGGGGCAGCTCGAGGTCGAAGACCAGACCGGGCTCGATCGCGCCGCTGAGCACGTCCGGCAGCAGCTCGGCCATGTAGCCGCGGACCGGCGCGACTCCGCCGTTGACGCCCACGTTCGAGCCGAACATCTGGCGGACGGGCAGCTCGGGGCCTCCGTTGGGGACGCCGACGTAGCCGACCATGCCGCCGGGGCGGGCGGAGTCGAGGGCCTGCTGCATCGACTCCTTGGTGCCGACGCATTCGAGCACGCAGTCGGCGCCGATCCCGCCGGTCAGCTCGCGGACGCGCGCGACGCCCTCGTCGCCGCGGGTCTCGACGATGTGGGTCGCCCCGAAGCGGCGGGCGAGGTTCTGCCGCGACTCGTGCCGCGACATCGCGATGATCGTGGTCGCGCCGAGGCGCTTGGCCGCCAGGACGGCGCAGAGGCCGACCGCGCCGTCGCCGACGACCGCGACGGTCGAGCCCGCGGTGACACCGGCCGAGACCGCGGCGTGGTGGCCGGTCCCCATCACGTCGGCGAGGGTGAGCAGGCTGGGGATGAGCGCCGGATCCGGGTCCATGCCCACGCGGAAGAGCGTGCCGTCGGCGAGGGGCACGCGCACCTTCTCGCCCTGGGCGCCGTCCGCGAAGCCCTCCTCGCGGACCTCAGCGCCCCACCAGCCGCCGGTGAGGCACGAGGTGGAGACGCCGTTGGCGCAGTTCGCGCAGGTGCCGTCGCAGACGTAGAACGGGGCGATCACGAAGTCGCCGACCGCGACGTCGTGCACGTCGTCGCCGATCTCCTCGACGACGCCGACGAACTCGTGGCCGATGCGGTGCGCCTCCTTGGTGGGAGTGACGCCGCGGTAGGGCCAGAGGTCGGAGCCGCAGACGCAGGCCGCGGTGACGCGGACGATCGCGTCGCGCCCCGTCGAGAGCTGCGGGTCGGGGACCTCCTCGAGTCGGATGTCGCGCTCGCCGTGGATGAGTGTTGCTCGCATGGGTGCTCCTGGTCGGGAGGGGGATGGGGTCGGCGTCCACGGTACGCCCGCGACCGGCCGCGGGCGCCGGAGAGGCGGGGGCTTGCACGAACGCGCGCCGACGCGGCCCAGGTGGAGAGCCGGGGCGCGGCCGGGGGCGGTCCGGCGCCGGGCGGGAGGCGTCCTGCCGGAACGGAGGGGCCCCGCAGCAGCCCTGCGCCGCGTCACGGCTGCGCCTCCGCCCAGCCGTCGCGCCCGATCACGACGTGCGCGAGGAACCGCAGGCCGCACGCCTCTGCCCCGTCGGCGATCGCCCGCGTCGCCGCACGGTCGGAGGGGAGCACCACGGCCTCGCCCGCGTGGCTGTGCGCCAGGCCGATGCCCGCCGCGCCGCGCGCCAGCACCTCGGCGAGCACGGCGGCGACGGGGATCTCGGCGTGCGCCGGGGCTCCGTCGGCCAGCGTCAGGACGTCGCGGACGGCTCCGGACTCGGCGAGCGCCACCGCCAGCACGGTCTCGACCGGCCGGGCGGCCAGCAGCGGAGCGACGAGCCCGGCCAGGCCGGCGGCGTCGGTCACCCGGGCGGCGCGCGAGGCGCGGTTCATCCTCCGCCGCAGCTCGAAGGAGGCGACCAGGCGGCAGGCGGCGACCTCGCCGACTCCGCGGTGCCGCATCAGATCGCCCACCCCGGCCCGGGCGACGGCGTCGATGCCGCCGAAGCGCGCGAGGAGGCGCTGCGCGACGACGGTCGCGTTGGCGCCGCGGACGCCGGCCCCGATGAGCACGGCGAGGGTCTCGGCGTCGGTGAGCGCCTCCGGTCCGTAGGCGCGGAGGCGCTCCCTCGGCCTCTCCTCGGGAGGGAGGTCGGCCATCCGGGGGCCGGGCGTTTCAAAGGACATGCCGCCGACGCTACGGAGCCCGCCGGACGGGCGCGCCGCGGATCCCGCGACTGTGGACGACTCCCGCCCTCGCGCGCCCTGTGGAGGGAACTTCCGTCGCCACCCGCGCGCTCCTCTCCCCTGCGAGTACGCAGAAGTCGGACTCGCGACAGGGGTCGAGCACCCCTGTCAGTCCGACGCGGGCATCCCGGCCGTCACCGACAGGCTCTCGCCGTCCGGCGCCACGTCCACCAGCACCACGTCCCCGTCGCGCACCGTGCCGCCGAGCAGCGCCGTCGCCAGCTGGTCGTCGATCGCCCGCTGCATCAGCCGGCGCAGCGGCCGCGCGCCGTACTGCGGGTCGTAGCCGCGCTCGGCCAGCCACCCGCGGGCCGCGGGCGTCACCGCCAGGTCGAGCCGTCGCTCCGAGAGCCTCCTCGACAACCGGTCGACGTACAGCGACACGATCTCGCCGAGCTCGGTGCGGTCGAGCGCGTCGAAGATCACGATGTCGTCGAGCCGGTTCACGAACTCGGGCTTGAAGGCCTGGCGCACCATCTGCTGGACCGCCTCCTCCTTCTGCGGCCGCGACAGCGCCGGGTCCACGAGGAACTGCGACCCCAGGTTGGAGGTGAGGATGAGGATCGTGTTGCGGAAGTCGACCGTCCGCCCCTGACCGTCGGTGAGCCGGCCGTCGTCGAGCACCTGCAGCAGGACGTCGAACACCTCGGGGTGCGCCTTCTCGATCTCGTCGAGGAGCACCACCGAGTACGGGCGGCGGCGGACCGCCTCCGTGAGCTGGCCGCCCTGCTCGTAGCCGATGTAGCCGGGAGGGGCGCCGACCAGCCGCGAGACGGCGAACTTCTCGCCGTACTCCGACATGTCGATGCGGACCATCGCCTTCTCGTCGTCGAAGAGGTGGTCGGCGAGCGCCTTCGCCAGCTCGGTCTTGCCGACGCCGGTCGGCCCGAGGAAGAGGAAGGAGCCGGTCGGCCGGTCGGGGTCGGAGATGCCCGCGCGGGTGCGGCGCACCGCGTCCGCGACGGCCGACACCGCCTCGTCCTGGCCGATCAGTCGGCGGTGCAGCTCGGTCTCGAGGTGCAGCAGCTTCTCGGTCTCGCCCTGCAGGAGACGCCCGACGGGAATCCCCGTCCAGGCGGCGATCACCGCGGCGATGTCGTCGGCCGTCACCTGCTCGTTGACCATGCGGCCCTCGGCCGGCTCCTCCTCCGCCTCGGCGGCCGCGAGCTCGCGCTCGATCACCGGGATGTCGCCGTAGAGCAGCTTCGACGCGCGCTCGAGCTTCCCCTCGCGCTGCGCGCGCTCGGCGGCGATCCGCAGGGCGTCGAGCCGGTTCTTGAGCTCGCCGACGCGGTTGAGGGAGGCGCGCTCGCGCTCCCAGCGCTCCTGCAGCTCCTCGAGCTGGGCGCCGCGGCGGGCCAGGTCCTCGCGCAGCTTCTCGAGCCGCGCCTTCGAGGCCTCGTCCTTCTCCTTCTTCAGCGCCAGCTCCTCGAGCCTCAGCCGGTCGACGGAGCGGCGCAGCTCGTCGATCTCGACGGGAGCGGAGTCGATCTCCATGCGCAGCCGCGACGCGGCCTCGTCGATCAGGTCGATCGCCTTGTCCGGCAGCTGGCGGGAGGTGATGTAGCGGTTCGAGAGCGACGCGGCGGCGACCAGGGCGGAGTCGGCGATCGCCACCTTGTGGTGCGCCTCGTAGCGCTCCTTCAGCCCGCGGAGGATCGCCACGGTGTCCTCAACGGTCGGCTCGCCGACGAAGACCTGCTGGAAGCGGCGCTCGAGAGCGGCGTCCTTCTCGATGTACTGGCGGTACTCGTCGAGCGTCGTCGCGCCGATCATCCGCAGCTCGCCGCGCGCCAGCATGGGCTTGAGCATGTTCGCGGCCGCCACCGATCCCTCGCCGCCGCCCGCGCCCATCAGCGTGTGCAGCTCGTCGATGAAGGTGATGATCCGGCCGTCGGACTCCTCGATCTCCTGGAGCACGGCCTTCAGCCGCTCCTCGAACTCGCCGCGGTACTTCGCTCCGGCGATCAGGGCCGAGAGGTCGAGGCTGACGAGCTGCTTGCCCTTGAGGCTCTCGGCGACGTCGCCCGCGACGATCCGCTGCGCGAGCCCCTCGACGACGGCGGTCTTGCCGACGCCGGGCTCGCCGATGAGAACGGGGTTGTTCTTGGTGCGGCGCGTGAGCACCTGGCTGACGCGCCGGATCTCGGCATCCCTCCCGATCACCGGATCGAGCTTGCCGCTCGCCGCGATGGCGGTCAGGTTGACGCCGTACTGCTCGAGTGCGGACTTCTCGTCCTGCTGGGGCATCCGACCGGCCTGCATGATGGTGGTCTCCTCCGTGGCTCGAAAGTTGAGTTCGACGGACTCAACTTTACTCCCGCGACGGCTCCGGCGGTCAGGCCGTCAGAAGATCGCTGTCGCGACCCTGGAGCGCCTCGAGCGCGTTCCGGAGGATCGAGCGCAGCCGGAACTCGTCGATCCCGGTCAGCGCCGAGATCTCGGCCTGCGAGAAGCCGCCGGCCGCAGCCAGCAGCAGGAGCTCGCGGTCCGGGCAGTCGAGGGCGAGCAGGCCGCTGCCGAGCGGCCGCCGGGCGAGCTCGTGCGCGGTGCCGAGGGTCTCGCAGAGGACCTCGAGCACCCAGAGCACGGGCTCCGGCGAGCGGGCGCCCTCGCGGGAGCGGCGCCAGACGGCGGTGAAGACGTCGGTGCAGAGCCGGTCGCGGCCGGCCGGGTCGGCCTGGACCGTGCCGACGCACGCCGAGACGAGGCCGCCGAAGCGGTCGACGAGCTCTCCCAGAGCGGAGGCGTCCCCCGTGGCGGAGCGGGCCAGCAGACGGGCGGCGTCCTGCGTCAGCGGCGGACGCACCCGTCCTCCGGTCGCGTCCTCGCCTCCAGCACTCACAGGCCTCAGCGTGTCACCGACTCCGGGACGGCGGGACCAGTTGCGCGGAAGGGGGGTGACATGTAAGGAGCGGATCCGCTATCCGACATCAGAGGCGCGGCCAGCGCGCGCGGGCGAAGCAGAAGAGCCCGTAGGCGATGAAACCGACGGCGACGAAGCCGAGGAGGAGCACACCTGCCGGCAGCTCCACGAGCGACTTCAGCGCCTCGTCGAGCCCGCCCGCCTGCTCCGGATCATGGGTGACGGCGGCGACGATCAGCAGCACGCCGAGAGCGCCGAGGACCACGCCCTTGGCGACGTAGCCGGCGACGCCGAGCACGGTGACGACGGTGCCCGCCGTACCGCCCGGCTCCGCGACGTTCTCGAGGAACTTCCTGCTCGCTCCGCGGTACACGAAGACGCCGCCGACCGCGAGGACGGCCAGTCCCGCGATCACGAGCAGCACGACTCCGCCCGGCGCCGAGAGCACCTGCGCGCTCGCGCTCTCGGACGACTCGGACGAGCTCGACCCGCCGCCCGTCGCGAACTTCAGCGCCGTCACGCCGAGGGCGCCGTAGACGACGGCCTTGCCCGCCTCCTTCAGCCGGCTGCCCCAGGTCTTCAGGGCGCTCTCGCGCGGGCGGACGAGGAACGCCTCGAGCAGCCCCCAGAGCGCCAGGCCGAAGAGGCCGACCGTGCAGATCCAGAGGATCACCAGACCGCCGGGCTGCGCCGCGAGGGCGCCGAGAGCACCGCTCTGGTCGGCCTCGCCTCCGCCGCCGCGGGCCACGCCGAGGGCGATCACTCCGATCAGGAGGTGGACGAGGCCGTTCGCCGCGAAGCCGCCGCGGGCGAGGGTCCGCACCGCCCGGGAGTCCTGGATGTCGTCGGCGGTGCGCTGGGCGTCGGCGGTGCTCGGAGTGTTCACAGGGTGGACGCTACGCGTTTCCACACCCCCGCGCCCGGCGCTCCGCCGTTCGGAGGTGCTCCCGGAGCCGGTTCTCCACACCTTTCCACAGGGTTGTCCACAGCTGTGGAATCGCTGGAGGGACGAGTGGATCACACGTCGACGGCGCGGACGAGTCCGTCCTGCACGCCGCCCAGCCAGTCGTAGACGCTGCGGATCGCGGCCGCACTCCCCTCCTCCGGGACGACGTCGTCGGTGTCGTCGATCCCCAGCCGCACGGCCAGAGCGAGCCGCATGTCGGTCAGTGCGCGGAGCCAGGCGATCGCCTGCGGCTCCTCGAGACGGACCGCGACCTCGCCCAGCCCCTCGAAGATCCGGCCGTGACTCGTGCCGTCGCCGGCGTCGAGGGCCGCCGTGACGGCACGGGCGTCGTCCATCTTGCGGGCGGCGAGGTCCGGAGCGGTGAAGCGGCGGAACTCGTCGGCCGCCTCGGCGTCGTCGCGGTAGGCGTCGGGCAGGAGGCGGGCGAGCGCCGGATCGGAGCGGGCCTCCTCCGAGGACGCCCCGCGATCGAGCAGCTCGAGCATCTCGCCGGCCAGATGGCGGAGGATCCCGGCCTCCTCGCGGTCGAAACGGGCGACGGCGGCTCCGGAGGAGTCGCGGCGGAACGCGCGCATCAGCCGAGTCCTCGGATGCCGCGAGCGGGGTGCTCTCCGGTCTCCGCGGCCGCGGGGCGCAGCGGGGCGCTCACGCGTCGGCCTTCTGCAGCGTCGCCCACAGGCCGTAGCCGTGCATCGCCTCCACGTGCCGCTCCATCTCCTCGCGGTTGCCGGTCGCGACGACCGCGCGCCCCTCGGTGTGCACCTGCAGCATCAGCCGCTCCGCCTCGGCCCGGCCGAAGCCGAAGTAGCTGCGGAAGACGTACGAGACGTACGACATCAGGTTGACCGGATCGTCCCAGACCAGCACGATCCACGGGACCTCGGCCGCCGAGCGGGTCGCCAGGCGCTCGTCCGCGCGCTCGATCGTGTCCGCCATCCCTCCAGCGTAGGCCGCGGCGCGGGCGGACGCCCGGGCGCGCGGGCCGGAGCGTGCTGCCCGCAGCCCGCGAGTGACCAGGAGTCGTCGCAGTCGAGCGCGAGTGCGACGACTTCTGGACGGTCGGAGCAGAGTCAGCAGCGGCGCCCGCCCTACGCCGACAGGCGCGGCAGGACCTCCCGGGCGAAGAAGTCGAGGTGGTCGAGGTCCTGCAGGTCCATGAACTGCAGGTAGACGCGCTCGCAGCCGGCCTCGCGGAGGGACTCGAGGCGGTCGACCGCCTCGTCGACGCCGCCGGCCACTCCGTGCTCGCGCAGCTCGGCGGGCTCGCGGCCGATCGCCGCCGCACGACGCGTGAACTCCGCCTCGTCCCCTCCGCCGACCGCGATCAGCGCGACCGAGTGCACCAGCGACGAGGGCTCGCGCCCGATCGCCCGGCACGCCTCGTCGACGCGCTCGAAGGCCCCCGGGATCGCGTCGAACTCGGGGAAGGGCAGATTGAACTCGCTCGCGAACCGCGCCGCGAGCGCCGGGGTCCGCTTGGGGCCGCCGCCGCCGACGATCACCGGCAGCGGCAGGCGGGCGGGCTTGGGCAGGGCCGGGGAGTCGGTCAGCGTGTAGTGCTCGCCGGCGAAGGAGTAGCGCTCGCCGACCGGCGTCGACCACAGGCCGGTCACGATCTCGAGCTGCTCCTCGAGGAGGTCGAAGCGGCGCGGAGGGAAGGGGATGCCGTACGCGGCGTGCTCCTCCTCGAACCAGCCGGTGCCGAGGCCGAGCTCGGCACGGCCCCCGGACATCGCGTCGACCTGGGCGACCTGGATCGCGAGGATCCCCGGCGGCCGGTAGGTGACGGAGGAGACGAGGGTGCCGAGCGCGATCCGCTCGGTCTCGCGGGCGAGGCCGGCGAGCGTCGTCCACGCGTCGGACGGGCCCACGCCGGGATCGCCGTCCCCCATCCGGAGGTAGTGGTCGGAGCGGAAGAAGCCGTCGTAGCCGAGGCTCTCGGCGGCCTGCGCGACGGCGAGGAGGTCCTCGTAGCTCGCGCCCTGCTGGGGTTCGGTGAACACTCTGAACTGCACGGGTCCAGCCTCCCGCACCGGGGCCGGATCATGCCAGCCCGGCTCCCCCGGCCGGGGCCGCCGACGGGCCCCCGTGTACCGTGGACGGTTGCCGCCGACGAGAGGACCCCATGTCCGAGCACCCGTCCTCCCCGGACACCGCCCCCGCCACCGCGGGCACGACCGCCCCTCCGCACCGCCTCGCGCGGTGGGTCTTCTGGCCCGCCGCCGTCCTCACGCTGTCGATCGCGGCCTTCGCGATCCTCGCGCCCGACGCCGCGACCTCCGTGTTCTCGACACTGCAGACCACGGTCGTCAACACGTTCAGCTGGTACTACGTGCTGATCGCCGCGGTCTTCGTGGCCTTCGCGATCTGGATGGGCGTCAGCCGCTTCGGCGACATCAAGCTCGGCGCCGACGACGACGAGCCCGAGTTCTCGATGCTCGCCTGGATCTCGCTCCTCTTCGCCGCCGGCATGGGCATTGGCCTCGTCTTCTACGGCGTCGCGGAGCCGCTCACCCACTTCGCCACTCCGCGCCCGGGCGTCACCGGCACCGAGACGCAGCTCGCGCAGAGCGCGATCTCGCAGACCTACCTGCACTGGGGCGTCCACGCCTGGTCCATCTACGTGGTGGTCGGCCTCGCCCTCGCCTACGCGATCCACCGCCGCAAGCGGCCGGTGTCGATCCGCTGGGCGCTGGAGCCGCTGCTGGGCCGCCGGGTCCGCGGCGGCTGGGGCAACGCGATCGACGTGGTCGCCCTGGTCGGCACCATGTTCGGAGTCGCGACCTCGCTCGGCCTGGGCGTCACCCAGATCTCGGCGGGCCTGGAGGCGAGCGGCGTCGTGGAGTCGTCGCTCACCGTGCAGATCGTGGTCATCGCCGTGGTCACCGGCCTGACCGTGCTCTCGCTGATCTCGGGCGTCGGCAAGGGCATGAAGTGGCTCTCGACCGGCAACCTGCTGCTCGCCGCGGCGCTCCTCGTCTTCGTGCTCGTCGCCGGCCCGACCCAGTTCCTCCTGCGCGAGTTCGTGCAGTCGCTCGGCAACTACCTGCAGAACTTCATCGGCCTGACCTTCACGGTCAGCGCCTACGCCGGCCGCGAGGGCGAGCAGTGGCAGGCCTCGTGGACCACGTTCTACTGGGGCTGGTGGATGTCGTGGGCGCCGTTCGTCGGCATCTTCATCGCCCGCGTCTCCAAGGGCCGGACGGTCCGCGAGTTCGTCGGCGGCGTGCTGCTCGTGCCGACGATCATGACCTTCCTCTGGTTCAGCGTCCTCGGCGGCACCGCCATCTACCGCGAGCTCTACGGCGACGGCGGCCTCGTCGGCGCCGACGGCTCGGTCGACACCAACCTGGCGCTCTTCTCGATGCTGCAGGGACTGCCCGCGGGCTCGGTGCTGACGATCGGGGCGATCCTCCTCATCGGCGTCTTCTTCGTGACCTCCGCCGACTCCGGAGCGCTCGTGATGTCGATGATCGCGACCGGCGGCGAGCCGGAGCCGCGCAACCGCATCCGCGTGTTCTTCGCCGTCGCGACCGCGCTGCTCGCCCTGTCGCTCCTGATCGCCGGCGGCCTCGACGCCCTGCAGACCGCGGCGATCCTCTCGGCCCTGCCGTTCAGCGTCGTGATGATCCTGATGTGCGTCGCGACGGTGATCGCCTTCCGACGCGAGATCCGCGCGTACGACAAGGCCCGCCGCAAGGCGTTCGTCGGCGACATCGGCACGTTCTACGGCCTCGAGGTCGAGGATCCGGCGGAGCGCGAGCCCGCCCACCCGATCAAGCGCCTCGCGAGCCGCCTGAAGCCGGGGTCGAAGGAGTAATCGGCTCGGAGGAGAAGCCAGGACGGAGGAGCCGGGCGCCGCTGGGCGCCCGGCCGGCCGATCAGCTGGGCGACGGGATGAAGGGGTGCTCCGGCGGGTCCTGGTCGTCGCCGAGCCGGGCGTCGGCGCCCTGGTCGAGCGCCTCGTCGATCGACTCGGGGTCGTCGATCTCGGCCGGGTCCTCCGGCGGGACCGGCAGGGAGTCGCCGTCGGGGCGGGTGGTGTCGGTGACGTCCTCGGGGGCGTCGAAGCCGAAGCTGCTCATGGTTCCCTCTCCGCGGTGCGCCCGGGAGGCGGCGCCGCTGCGGGCAGCCTAGGTCGCGCCCCCGGAGGCGGTCACGGACTTGACGGGGCACCCGAGGGGCCCCGCGGGGTCGGCCTGCTCCGGAGGAGCCTCCGCCCCGGCAGCCGTCAGTGCACGTACTCGAGCAGGTCGGCTCCGAGGGTGCGCATGCCCTCCAGCACCGCGAGGCGGTAGTGCAGGGTCGTGTCGTCGAACTGGGTGGCGACCGCGTAGGCGACTCCGGCGCGCGGGCCGCGGAGGACTCCGGCCTCGGCGCGGACGCCGACGTCGGTGCCGGTCGCGTTGACGAGCAGGACGCCGTGGTCGGGGTGGCGGTGGGCGAGCGGGTCGAGCCCGAACGAGGCGGCGACCATCGAGAGGTCGGTGCCGAGCGAGAGCCAGCCGATCACCCGCGAGCTCACGGCGGCGTCGACGATCTCGCCGTTCGCGAGCGTGGCGAGCAGCCAGGTCAGCTCGCGCGCGGAGCCGATCGAGAGCTGCGGCGCGTCGTCGGGACCGCGCTCGTCGCGCACGACGTCGAGCAGGGCGGTACGGGAGAGGCCGAGCGCCTCGGCCCGCTCGCGCACGGCGTCGAGACCGACGCGGCGCAGCAGGACGTTGGTCGCGAGGTTGTCGCTGGAGGCCCCGACGAGGGCGGCGAGGTCGGCGATCGGCATCGACGGCACCTGGAGGTGCTGCCAGAGCCCGGAGCCCGAGACCGCGTCCGCCGCGGTCCGGTCGACCAGGCGCAGGTTCTCCTGCGGCTCGTTCGCCAGCCGGGCGGCGACCTCGATCAGCAGCACGACGGTGCCGAGGGAGGCGGTGGGCATCGAGACGGAGTCGTCGACCGCGAACAGGGTGCGGCCGTTCGCCAGGTCGACGGCGCGCGCCGAGACGACGACCCCGTCGATCGCGAGACGGCCGAGGGCGTCGAAGCCGCGCTGGAAGTTCTCGCGGTCGCCGCCGCCCTTGTGGCGCCCCCGGCGGTTGCGTCGGCTCTCACGGCGGGTCTCGCTGGTGGGGATCACCACGGGTACGGCCCCTCTACGGGTCGGGAGTGCGGTCGTGCGGAGGGGGGACCTGGGTCCTCACGCGCCGGCAGGACGCGCGATCGGCGGACGACCCCGCGGCATCGGTCGGCTCTCGATGCCCGGGGCTCCTCGTCCGTGGTGCGGAGGTGGTCGGCGGCGACTACCAGATGGTGACGCGCTCGCTCGGGGAGAGCCAGAGGGCGTCGCCTTCGGAGACGTCAAAAGTAGCGTAGAACTCGTCGATGTTCCGGACGATCTGGTTGCAGCGGAACTCGGCCGGAGCGTGCGGATCGATGGCGAGGAGGCGGATCGTCTCCTCGTCGCGGGACTTCTGCTGCCAGGCCTGCGCCCAGGAGAGGAAGAAGCGCTCGGCGCCGGTCAGGCCGTCCACGACGGGCGGCTCCTCGCCGTCCAGCGAGAGCAGGTACGCCTTCCAGGCGATGCCGAGACCGCCGAGGTCGCCGATGTTCTCGCCGATGGTCAGGGCGCCGTTCACGTGGTGCCCGGGCGTGGTCGCGGGAGCGAGCGCGTCGTACTGCGCGATGAGCGCCTTCGTCCGCTCCTCGAACGCGGCCCGGTCCTCCTCGGTCCACCAGTCGGTGAGGCGGCCGTCGCCGTCGAAGCGCGAGCCCTGGTCGTCGAAGCCGTGGCCGATCTCGTGACCGATGACGGCGCCGATCGCTCCGTAGTTCGCGGCGGGGTCGCGGGCCTCGTCGAAGAAGGGGAACTGCAGGATCGCGGCCGGGAAGACGATCTCGTTGAAGCCCGGGTTGTAGTACGCGTTGATCGTCTGCGGGGTCATGAACCACTCGTCGCGGTCGAGCGGGCGGCCGATCTTGCCGAGCTCGCGGGCGAACTCGAACTCGGCCACGCGGCGGGCGTTGCCGAGCAGGTCGGCCGGGTCGATCGAGAGGGCGGAGTAGTCGCGCCAGCGCACCGGGTAGCCGATCTTGGGCGTGAACTTCGCGAGCTTCTCGAGCGCGCGCTCGCGGGTGGCGGGGCTCATCCACTCCAGGTCGACGATGGAGCGGCGGTACGCCTCGATGAGGTTCGCGACCAGCACGTCCATCGCGGCCTTCGCCGTCTCGGGGAAGTGGCGGGCGACGTAGGTGCGGCCGACCGCCTCGCCGAGCGAGCCCTCGACGAGCGAGACGGCGCGCTTCCAGCGCTCCCGCTTCTGCGGGGTGCCGGTGAGGGTGCGGCCGTAGAAGTCGAAGTTGGCGTCGACGAAGCCGCTGGACAGGTAGGCCGCGGCTCCGCGGATCACCTGCCAGGACAGCCAGTCGCGCCAGGCCGGGAGCCGGTCCTCGGTGAGCAGGCCCGCGAGGCCCTGGAGGAAGCTCGGCTGGCGGACGACCACCTCGGCGAGCGCCCCCTCCGGAGCGCCCATCGCGGTGAGCCAGACGCCGAGGTCGACGCCCGCGGCGAGCTCCTCGACCTCGGACCAGGAGCGGAGGTTGTAGGTCGCCTGGCTGTCGCGGCTGCGGACCTTGTCCCAGTGCGCGGCGGCCAGGTCGGTCTCGAGGGCGATGATGCGCTCGGCGCGGGCCTCGGCGGCGTCGATGCCGGCCAGGGCCAGCATCCGCGCGACGAACGGCGTGTAGGCCTCGCGGACGGAGGCGAACTCCTCCTCGCGGTAGTAGCTCTCGTCCGGCAGGCCGAGGCCGCCCTGGTTGACGAAGACGAGGTAGCGCTCGGGGCTGCCCGGGTCGTTGTCGACGAAGAGGCCGAAGAGCCCGGGGACGCCGGTGCGCTCGAAGGCGCCGACCGCGCGGAGCAGGCCGGGGATCGAGTCGACCCGCTGCACGGCGGCGAGGTCGTCGGCGATCGGGGCGGCGCCGAGCTCCTCGGCCCGCTCCTCGTCCATGAAGGAGGCGTAGAGGTCGCCGAACAGGCGCTCCTCGGTGCCGTGCTGCGCGGTCTGCGCCTCGACGATGATGTCGCGCACGGCCTTCTCCGCCTCCTCCTGGAGGACGTGGAAGGAGCCGTAGCGCGCCTTGTCGGCGGGGATCTCGGTGCGGTCGATCCAGAGCCCGTTGACGTGCCGGTAGAGGTCGTCCTGCGGGCGCGTCGCGGGGTCGAGTTCGGAGCGGTCGATACCGGAGCGAGGCGTCGTCGAGGTCATGGCGGACAGCCTACGTCGGGGCGCCGACACGGTGGCGCGAGGTGCGGCGGGTCGAGCGCGGAGCCGCGGAGGGCGGGCGCGGAGCCGCGGGAGGGCCGGGCGCGCCACCGTCCGGCTCGCGGGGGCGGACTGCTCCTGCGAGCCGGACGGTGGCCGACGGGGACGCCGGAGCGTCAGCGCCCGAGCTGCTCCTCGACGTACGCGCGGATCGGCGTGGTCGGCCGCCCGATCAGGCGGGCGAGCGAGCCGTCGGTCCCGCCGAGGAGGCCGTCGGCGATGTTCGCGTCGAGGCCGACGACGAAGCCGACTCCGCCCTCGGGGACGCCGGCGCCGGTGAGGACGCGGGCGTGCTCGTCGGAGGAGACGTGACTGATCGCGGCGTCGCGTCCGGCGACCTCGGCGACGATCGCGGCCAGCTCGTCGAAGCTCCAGGCGGTGTCGCCGGAGAGCTCGTGCACGGTGCCGACCAGGGACGGGTCGGTCAGGGCGACCGCTGCGGCCTCGGCGTAGTCGGTGCGCGCGGCGCTGGCGACGCGGCCCTCGCCGGCGCTCGAGAGGGTGCTGCCGGTGGAGGCGAGCTCGGCGACGGTCTGCTCGTAGTTCTCGTTGTACCAGCCGTTGCGGAGGACGACGGCGGGGATGCCGCTGGCGGCGATCGCCTCCTCCGTGGCCTTGTGCTCGGGGGCGAGGATGAGCGCGCTCGTGGTCGCCTTCGGGGCGCTCGTGTAGACCAGGCGCGCGCCGGCGCGGACGGCGGCGTCGATCGCGGCGGTGTGCTGCGCGACGCGCCTGCCGACCTCGGAGCCCGAGACGAGGAGGACGGCCTCGGCGCCGGAGAAGGCGGCGTCGAGCGAGGCGGGGTCGTCGAAGTCCGCGACGGCGGTGCGGACGCCGAGGTCGGCGGCGAGCGCCTCGAGCTTCGCGGCGTCGCGGCCGGTGGCGACGATGTCGGAGGCGGCGGTGCCGCGGGCGAGCAGGTGCTCGACGGCGAGACGGCCGAGGTGGCCGGTGGCTCCGGTGACGACGAGGGTCATGAGGGGTCCTTCCTGACGGGTGGGGCGGGCGGGGTCCGCCGCCAGGAGGGTGCAACCGGCGCATCCTCCTCCTGCTTCCCGGAATGCAGTACCCACTATTTCGTTAGTACTGTCATCACCCCTGTCCCGAGGAGCACCCATGATGATCGCCGACTCCCCCCTGCTCGCCGGGGACGTCTACTCCGCCGACTGCCCGAGCCGCGAGGTCTTCGGCCACGTCACCAGCAAGTGGGGCGTCCTGGTGCTCGCGGCGCTCGCTCCGGGCACGCTGCGCTGGGGCGCTCTGCGGCGCCGGATCGGCGGGATCAGCGAGAAGATGCTCGCTCAGACGCTGCGGATCCTGGAGGAGGACGGCTTCGTGCACCGCGAGGCGCGGCCGGTCGTCCCGCCGCACGTCGAGTACCGGCTGACGCCGCTGGGAGCGGAGCTGGCGGATCGGCTGCTGCCGGTCGTCGAGTGGATCGCGGGGAACGTCGGGGCGGTCCTGGAGGCGCGCTCGGAGGGCCGCGGGGAGGGAAGGTGAGCCTCACCTTCTTGTGAGAACGTTCACAATCCGTTCAGGGAGGAGCCTCCACCCGGCGGCATCGGCGCCCCCTCCCCCTGCTTGCCTCGATCGCGTCTCCTGCTCGTGATCGAAGGACCTCCATGTCAGACACCGCCCGCCGCCCGCTCCTCCTCCCGATGGCCGGCCACGTGCGCGGCAAGCGCAGCCCCGTCACCTGCGCGCTGAAGTGCGCCAACGCCTGCTCCACCGCGACCTGCAACACGTCGCACAACAGCTACTTCCGCGACATCGCCTCGTCGCAGCTCTCCCGCCGCAGCGCCCTCGGCCTCGGCCTGGCCGGCGCGGTCACCGTCGCCGTCGCGTCCGCCGGAGGAGCACCCACCGCCGAGGCGGCCGTGGCGACCTCGGCCGACGGCTCGCCGCTCGCCTTCACTCCCATCGCTCCGGTGCCGTACACGGTCGACCGGTTCACCGTCCCCGAGGGCTTCGCCTGGCAGCCGATCATCCGCTGGGGCGACCCGCTCTTCGCCGACAGCCCCGCCTTCGACATCGCCGACCAGACGGAGGCCGCCCAGGCCGCGCAGTTCGGCTACAACAACGACTACACCGACATCGTCGAGATCCCGGGCTCGAAGCGCCTCCGCGCCCTGCTCGTCGTGAACCACGAGTACACGAACGAGAGCATCATGTTCCCGGCCGCGCAGCTCGAGGCGAAGCCGGAGCGCGTGCGCGCCGTCGGCCGCGCCGCCCACGGCCTCAGCGTCGTCGAGCTGGTCCGCACCGCGGTCGACCGCCCGTGGGCCTACGTCCGCGGGGGCGAGCGCAACCGCCGCTACCTGCTCGACACCCCCTACGAGGTGACCGGCGCCGCAGCCGGCACCGACCTGCTGAAGACGGTCGCCGACCCCGAGGGCCGCACCGTGCTCGGCACGCTCGGCAACTGCTCCGGGGGCACGACGCCGTGGGGCACGATCCTCTCGGGCGAGGAGAACTTCAACGGCTACTTCCGCGCCGTCGGCACGAGCGACGCCGAGAAGCGCTACGGCCTCGCCGACTCCGAGACCTCGCGCCTCTGGGAGCTCGACGACCCCCGCTTCGACGCCCGCACCCCGGGCTACGAGAACGAGCCGAACCGCTTCGGCTGGATCGTGGAGTTCGACCCCTTCGACCCCGACTCCACGCCGAAGAAGCACACGGCGCTCGGCCGGCTCAAGCACGAGGGCGCGAACGTCATCATCGCCCCGGACGGCCGCGTGGTCGCGTACCAGGGGGACGACGAGCGCTTCGACTACCTCTACAAGTTCGTCTCGACGAAGCGCTACATCGAGGGCGACCGCGCCCACAACAAGACCCTGTTGGAGGAGGGCGACCTCTACGTCGCCCTCTTCACCGGCGACTCCCCCGTGGCCGAGATCACCGGCACCGGGGCGGTCCCCTCGGACGGCGGCTTCGACGGCATCGGCGAGTGGCTGCCCCTGGTGCTGAACGGCGCCTCGACGATCGCCGGGATGAGCGTCGCCGAGGTGCTCGTCCACACCCGCCAGGCGGCGGACGCCGCGGGCGCGACCAAGATGGACCGCTGCGAGGACGTGCAGCCCAGCCTGGTCAGCGGCCGGATCTACGTGGCCTGCACCAACAACTCCGCCCGCGGCACCGAGGGCGCCAAGGAGGGCGCGACCGAGGTCAACCCGCGCACCGAGAACCGCGACGGCCACATCGTCGAGATCATCGAGGACGGCGGCGACCAGACCGGCCGCACCTTCACCTGGAACCTGCTGATGCTCTGCGGCGACCAGGCGCAGGGCGACGTCGTCTACTTCTCCGGCTTCCCGGCGGACCAGGTCTCGCCGATCTCGTGCCCGGACAACCTGGCCTTCGACTCGGTCGGGAACCTCTGGATCTCGACCGACGGCGCCCCGAGCGGCATCGGCTACAACGACGGGCTCTTCAAGGTCGCGCTCGAGGGCGCGACGCGCGGCAGGGTGGAGCAGTTCCTCTCGGTGCCCCGCGACGCCGAGACCTGCGGACCGATCGTCCACGACCTCGACCAGCACGTGTTCGTGGCGGTGCAGCACCCGGGCGAGGAGGGCACCTTCGAGGCGCCGACCTCGTTCTTCCCGGACTACGGATCCACGGCTGCGGGAGCGGTGGCGGCACCGCGTCCGACCATCGTGCAGATCCTGCCGGCGTCGCAGGTGGTGGCGCCGACTCCGACGCCGACCGCCGGGCCGACCACGGCACCGACGACCCCGCCGACCACCGCGCCCACGGCTGCTCCCACCACGGCACCGACCGCCGGGCCGACCGCGGCGCCCACCGTTGCTCCGTCCCCGGTGCCCACGACCGCGCCGACCGGCACGCCGACCCCGCTGCCCGTCAGCGGCTCGGGCGGCGGGCTGGCCTCGACCGGAGTCGAGAGCGTCGGCCTGATCGCGGGCGCCACCGCGCTCCTGGCCGCTGGCGCCACCGCGCTCGGCCTCGGAGCGCGCCGCCGCGCGGCCGCCGAGGGCGAGGACGACCCGCAGGCGTGAGGCCGGACAGGGCCCGGGACCGATCACAGGATCGGGGCCCGGGCCCTGTCGCGCTCGGGGACCCGCCGCTCAGGCCCCCGGGACCGGCGGGCCGGTGCGCCAGCGGAGGATCGCCGCGGCGTCGGCGTCGTGCGGCAGCGTCACCACGTCGGCCCCCTCCGGAGCGGTGCGGGAGTCGGTGACGAGCACGCGCGCGTCCGTGAGCACGGCGGCGCGGGCCAGCGCGAGGGCGGCGTCGACGGAGTCGATCACCTCGGCGCCCAGCGCCTCCTCCGGGGCCGACGCGACCCACGGCTCCGCCGCGAGCGCCAGCAGAGCGCGCTCGCGCAGCCGGCCGGGGTCGAGCACCAGCGTCTCGACCTGTGCTGAGGCCAGCGCGGTGACGATCGCGCCGAGCGAGTACTCGACGGTGCGGCGCGGCTCCCCGGTGCGCAGGGCGTCGAGCACGTCCTCCTTCTCGCGCAGCAGGATCCGGTCGAGCTGCTCGTCGACGAACCGCTCCAGCGCCCCCTCCTCGCTGCCGGCGGCCCGCGTGTTCACGGGCTCGACGGCCAGGATCGCGGCGCTGCTCGGCGAGAGCTGCTGCGCGAGCAGCTGTCGGGCGTGGATGTCCCCCGCCACGACCAGCAGGCACGGCCGGTGCACGCGCACGAGCTCGTCCACCGCGGCGGCGAGCTCGGCCTGCGTGCGCCGCCAGATCTCCTCCGCGTGGTGGTGGAACCGGTCGTGCCTCCAGCCGCCGGCCTGCGCCTTGTGGAGGGTGTCGGTGCGGCCCTGCACGGCCTGCTCGGCCTCGGGTCGCTGCGCGCCCAGGCGGTGCAGGCGGATCTCGCCGCCGTCCCGCGAGGTCTCGACGACGAGGACGCGCAGGTCGGGCCGGTGCTGCAGCAGCGGCACGATGTCGGGGAGCGGGCTGTAGGAGACGCCCTCGGGCGCGACCGGCCGACCCGGCAGCACCTCGTTCAGCACGACCCTCCCGTCCACGGCGACCGCGAAGAGGCAGCAGCCGCCCTGGGGGCGCCCGGCCCCCTCGAGCAGAGCGGTGAGGGCCTCGATGTCTGCCTGGGGGGCGCCCTGGCGGGCGAGCTCGTCTCCGAGGGACGTGGCGCGCTCGAGCGAGATGTCCGGCGGGTCCCCGGAGTCGATCGCGAGGTCGACGTAGAGCTGCGACACGGGCCGGGAGTCGCGGAGGAGCTCGGCCAGGGTCGGGAGAGCGGGGGTGGTGGTCACCATCGGGTCGTCCTTTCCTGTCGTGTCCCGACAGTGTCGGACGGCAGGAGCGGGAGGAGGGACGGGGTTGACTGCTCGCGCGCGCCTCAGAGCAGGCGGCGCGCGGAGGCCCAGGCGGTGAGCTCGTAGCGGGAGGAGAGCTGCAGCTTGCGGAGGACGGCGGAGACGTGGGACTCGACCGTCTTGACCGAGATGAAGAGCTCGGCGGCCGCCTCCTTGTAGGCGTAGCCGCGGGCGATCAGGCGCATCACCTCGCGCTCGCGGGCCGAGAGCCGGTCGAGCTCGTCCCCCGACTCCGCCTGCTCGCCCGCCAGCGCCCCGAAGGCGTCGAGCACGAAGCCGGCCAGGCGCGGCGAGAACACGGCGTCCCCGCCCGCCACCGCGAGCACGGCCCGGCTGACCTCGGCTCCGGAGCTGGCCTTGGTGATGTAGCCGCGGGCGCCGGCGCGGATCACGCCGACCACGTCCTCCGCGGCGTCCGAGACGCTCAGCGCCAGGAAGCGCGACGACGACCCGGCGCTGCGCCGCAGCACCTCGGCCCCGCCTCCGCCCGCACCGCCCGGCAGGTGCACGTCGAGCAGCACCACCTCGGGCGCGAGCGAGGCGACCAGGCCGACGGCGGAGTCGACGTCGGCCGCCTCCCCGACGACCTCGAGCTCGGGGGCGAGGTCGGCCCGCAGGCCGGAGCGGAAGATGGAGTGGTCGTCGACCAGCAGCACGCGGGTCACCGCTCGACCTCCGCGGGGAGCCGCAGATGCACCTCGGTGCCTGTGCCGCCGACTCCGGGGCGCACGGTCGCGCTGCCGCCCGCGCGCGCCATCCGGCCGATGATCGACTCGCGGATGCCGAGGCGGTCGCCGGGCACCTCGTCGAGGACGACGCCGGGGCCGCGGTCGCGCACGAACACGTCGACGCCCTGCACGGAGGACTCGAGGTACACCGAGACGTCGCCGCCCGCGTGCCGGGCCGCGTTGAGCACGGCCTCGCGGGTCGCGGCGAGGAGCGCGGCGGCGCCGGGGACGGACGCTCCGACGGCCACCACCTCGAGGTGCACGGGGTAGTCGAGCTCGACGGCGGCGGCGATCGCCCGGACCTCGGCGGCCAGGTCGTTGGCGACCGGGACGTCGCGCTCGAACAGCCAGTCGCGCAGCTCCCGCTCCTGGGCGCGGGCGATGCGGGCGACCTCGCTCGAGGCTCCGGCGCGGTTCTGGATGAGCGCGAGGGTCTGCAGCACGGAGTCGTGCAGGTGCGCGGCGATCTCTGCCCGCTGCTCCTCGCGCACGCGGGCGGCCCGCTCGCCCATCAGCTCGGACCAGAGGGTCACCACCCGGGGCGCGGCCAGCACGCCGGCGGCGATCAGCAGCACGCCCACGGCGAGCACCGCGTTGAGGGCGCTCGGGCGGCCGGTGAGCACGGCCGCTCCGGCGAGCACCAGCAGCGCGCAGGAGGCGAGGCGCACCGCGGAGCCGTACCGGGCGGGGCGGACGGCGTCGCCGCGGTCGAGCCCGAGGCTCCAGCCGACGGCTCCTCCCGCGAGCAGGCCGACGGCGACGAGCGCGCGCGTGATGTCGGCGTCGTCGCCGCTGTCGACGGTGATCAGCACGGCGAGCGCCGCGACGGCGGCGGCGAGGGTCAGCAGGCCGGCCACGGGAGCGGAGCGGCGGACGGCCGGATCCGCGTCGCGCGACTCGAGCGGCGCGAGGGGCACCAGGGCCCAGAGCCAGAGGTAGAGGAGCGCGCCGCCCCCGCCGAGCGCGGTCGTGAGGACGGCCAGGAGGCGGGTCCTCCGCACGCTCCAGCCGAGGTGGTCGGCGACCGCGGTGCACACTCCGCCGAGCAGCATCGTCCGCGGCCGCTGCAGCGGGGGGCGGACGGCGGTGCCGGGGACTGTGCTCACCCCTGAATCCAAACAGGTCGGCCGCACGATCGGGGGTGCTCTCGGGGTCGGATCAGGGGTTCCCCCGATGGTTCGGGCCGTGGAGCGCACGGGAGACTCGCAGCATGACAGGACAGAGCACGACCCCGCCGGGCTCCGCGGAGCCCGGCGGGGTCGTGCTCTGTCCTGTCATGCTGCGAGTCTCCCG
>NZ_PSUV01000009.1:0-126330 GCF_002931985.1 Rathayibacter sp. AY1H2
GCGGCGGGCTTCTCGGCGGCCGGGGCCGGCTCGGGCTCGGCCGGGGCGGGGGCCTCGGCGTCGCTCTCGGCGTCGACCGACGGGGTCGCCTCGTCGGTGGCCTCGGTCTCGGCGGCCTGGACCTCGGGGGCCTCCTCGGCGGGAGCCTCGGGCTCGGACGCCGACGCGGCTCCGGAGCCGTCGCCGATGCGCACCAGCTCGGCGCCGACCTCGACGGTCTCGTCCTCCTGGACGAGGATCTCCTCGATCACTCCCGCGACGGGCGACGGGATCTCGGTGTCGACCTTGTCGGTCGAGACCTCGAGCAGGGGCTCGTCCACCTCGACGCGGTCCCCGACGTTCTTCAGCCAGCGGGTGACCGTTCCTTCCGTGACACTCTCTCCGAGTGCCGGGAGGCTGACGGATTCGCTCATGAGCCTGTCTCCTTAAGACGCTTGTGTTTCGATGTCCAGCTTACTGATGCGGAAGCGGCGGATCGCCGCACCGCAGTGGTTCTACAGGGCGTGCAGCGGCTTCCCGGCCAGAGCGAGGTGCGCCTCGCCGAGCGCCTCGTTCTGAGTGGGGTGCGCGTGCACGAGGGGCGCGACGTCCTCGGGGTGCGCCTCCCAGTTCACGATGAGCTGAGCCTCGCCGATCAGCTCGCCGACGCGGGCTCCGACCATGTGCACGCCGACGACGGGGCCGTCGACCAGGCGCACGACCTTCACGGAGCCGGTGGTCCCGATGATCGTGCTCCGGGCGTTGCCGCCGAGGCCGTAGTCGTACACGGCGACGCGCTCGGCGCCGTACTCGGCGATCGCGCGGGCCTCGCCGAGGCCGACGGAGGCCACTTCGGGGTCGCTGTAGGTCACCTTCGGGACGTTGACGTCCGAGACGACCTGCGGGCCCAGACCGGCGATCTCCTCCGCGACGAAGATCCCCTGCTGGAAGCTCCGGTGCGCGAGCTGGAGCCCCGGCACGATGTCGCCCACGGCGTACACGCCGGGGACGGAGGTCTGCAGGCGCTCGTCGGTCAGCACGTAGCCGCGGTCGAGGCGGACCCCGGCCTCCTCGAGGCCGATGCCCGCGGTCACCGGGCCGCGGCCGACGGCGACCAGCAGGATCTCGCCCTCCACCGTGGCGCCGCTCTCGAGCGACACGGAGACGCCGCCCTCGCTCTGCGAGACCGACGCGACGCGGGATCCCAGCTGGAAGGCGATGCCCCGCTTGCGGAAGGCGCGCTCCAGCTGCTTGCTGACGCTCTCGTCCTCGTTGGGAACGAGGTGGGGGAGGGCCTCGACGATCGTGACCTCGGCGCCGAACGAGCGCCAGACGCTCGCGAACTCGACGCCGATCACTCCGCCGCCGAGGACGACGACGCTCGCGGGCACGTGGTCGAGCTCGAGAGCCTGGTCGCTCGTCAGGATCCGGCCGCCGATCTCGATGCCGGGGAGGGTGCGGGAGGCGGACCCGGTGGCGACGACGATCGACGCGCCGTGGAGCACGTGCTCGCCGACGGTCACCGTGCCGGGCGCGGTGAGACGGCCCTCGCCCGTGACGACCGTGATGCCGCGCGAGGACACGAGGCTCTGGAGCCCCTTGTACTTGCCGGCGACGACGCCCTCGCGGTAGCGCGTGACGCCCGCCATGTCGATCCCGGTGAAGCTCGAGAGCACGCCGTACTTCTCTCCCTCGCGGGCGCCGTCCGCCAGCTCGGCGGCGTGCAGCAGGGCCTTGGTGGGCACGCATCCCCGGTGCAGGCAGGTGCCGCCGAGCTTGTCGCGCTCCACGAGCGCGACGCTCATCCCGAGCTGCGTCGCCCGGAGGGCCGCCGCGTACCCGCCGCTGCCACCTCCGAGCACGACCAGGTCGTAGCGCTCTTCCGACACCCAGTGACTCCCTCGCGACGTGCGGTCCCGCTTCCCGGCCGACCGGCTCCGGCGCTGAGCGCCGAGCGGATCGGGAGGGGGGACGAGGCGGGATCTCCCGCCCCGTCGACCCTACTACGCGCTCGCGAAGCCCTCGGCCAGGGCGATCAGCGCGCGCACCGAGACCCCCGTGGCGCCGGCTCCGGTGAAGCCGTAGCCGCCGCCTCCGTTGCTCGAGGGGCCGGCGATGTCGAGGTGCGCCCACGGGATCGTGGTCGCGTCCTCGCCCTCGCCGCGCTTCCCGACGAACTCGCGGAGGAAGTGGCCGGCGAGGAGCATGCCGCCGGCGGTGTTGCCCGGCTTGACGTTCGCGATGTCGGCGATCTCCGAGTTCAGCAGCGGTCGCAGCTCCGCGGGGAGGGGCATCTGCCAGAAGGGCTCTCCCGCCGCGCGGGCGGCGTCGAGGACGCGGGAGACCAGCTCGTCGTCGCCCAGAGCGCCGACGGTCCGGTTGCCGAGGGCGACCACGGAGGCGCCGGTCAGCGTCGCGACGTCGATGATCGCATCGGGCTGCTCCTCGCTGGCGGCGACGAGGCCGTCGGCGAGCACCAGTCGGCCCTCGGCGTCGGTGTTCAGCACCTCCACCGTGGTCCCGCCGCGCACGGTGAGCACGTCGTCCGGGCGGATCGCGGTCCCGGAGGGGAGGTTCTCGGCGATGCAGAGCCAGGCGGTCGCGCGGAGCGGGAGGCCGAGTTCCGCGATGGCGCGCACGACGGCGTACACGGTCGCCGCGCCCGCCATGTCGGTCTTCATCCCGATCATCGAGGCCGGCGGCTTGAGCGAGAGTCCGCCGCTGTCGAAGGTGATGCCCTTGCCGACCAGGGCGAGGTGGGTGCTCGCGCCCTCGGGCGCGTAGGCGACCTTCACGAGGCGGGGCGGGCGGGAGGAGCCGCTGCCGACTCCGAGGATGCCGCCGAACCCCTCCTCCGCGAGGGCCTCCTCGTCCCAGACGGTGACCTCGAGCGGCAGTCCCTCGGCGCCGGTCTGCACGGCCTCGGCCAGCGTCTGCGGGTAGAGGTGCGACGGGGGAGTGTTGACGAGGTCCTTCACCGTGCCGACCGCGCGGCCGAGCACGAGCGCCCGGTCCAGGACGGCGGGGTCGGCCGACTCGCCGCCGCCCAGCAGGACGACGTGCTCGACGGGCGCCTTCGCCGCGGCGGCGGTGCTGCTGCGGAAGGCGGTGAAGGAGTAGGAGCCGAGCGCGGCGCCCTCGGCGACCGCGGCGAGCGTGCCGTCGGAGCCGGCGGGGAGGGAGAGGGCCACGGAGGCGGACCCCGCGAGCAGGCGGACGGCGGCGCCCGCGGCGTTCCGCAGCGCGGTGTCGTCGGGCTCCGCCGAGCCGAGGCCGACGAGGACGATCACTCCGGCACGGACCGAGGACGGCACGCGCACGAGCGTCTCGGCGGCGCCGGTCGCGCCGAGCGCGCTCAGCGCGGGGGCCAGCTCCTCGAAGCCCTCAGCGCCGACGAGCCGGGGACCGTCGGGTCCCGGGGCGACGCCGAGGACGAGGGCGTCGGTGTCGATGTCGGAGGCGGGAACGGTCGAGTACTCGAGAGAGGAGAGGGGCATGGCGGCAATGCTAGGCGCTGTTCGCTGAGGGCTCAGCGGACCCGGACGGGGCGCCGGGACCCCCGTTTAGACTGGACGCATGCTGGATCCGGAAGACCTGTTCGAGATCGAGGGCGACCTCTCCGAGATCCCGCGCGGGCTGCACCTCGTCACGGGCCTGACCGGCTCGGCCGACGCCGGGGGAGCGGTGGGGCAGCTGGGGGAGTACCTCTTCGAGACCCTCGAGCACCGCGAAGTCGCGGTCTTCGACCAGGATCAGCTGCTCGACTACCGGGCCCGCCGCCCCATCATCACGTTCGACCAGGACCACCTGACGGACTACCGTCCTGCGATGCTCCGGCTCTCGCTCGCGCACGACGAGCTGCACCAGCCGTTCCTCCTGCTCACCGGCTTCGAGCCCGACTTCCAGTGGGAGCGGTTCACCCGCGCGGTGGTCTCCCTCCTCGAGCGGCTCGACGTCGCCTCGACCACGTGGGTCCAGGCGATCCCGATGCCCGTGCCGCACACCCGGCCCGTCGGCGTCACCGTGAGCGGCAACCGCGAGGACCTGATCGAGGCGATGTCGGTCTGGAAGCCGCACACGCAGGTGCCCTCGAACGTCCTCCACCTGCTCGAGCTGCGCCTCTACGAGCGCGGTCTGACCGTGGTCGGCTTCGCGCTGCTCATCCCCCACTACCTGTCGGACACCGAGTACCCGCAGGCGGCGGTCGCGGCGCTCGAGAGCATCTCGGCGTCGACCGGCCTCATCTTCCCGACGGACCGCCTGCGCGAGAGCGGGCGGGAGTTCCTCGGCAAGGTCGACGAGCAGGTCGGCGGCAACGACGAGCTGCAGAAGCTGGTCTCGGCCCTCGAGGCGCGGCACGACACCTACATGGAGGGGACGAGCCTCCGCTCGCCGCTCACCGACGAGGACGGCTTCGTGCCCAGCGCCGACGCGATCGCCGCCGAGCTCGAGAAGTTCCTCGCGATCCGCCGCCCGGGCGAGGAGCCCACCGCCTCCTGAGCGGCCGTAGGATCGGACGAGTGCGTGATCGTCGAGCCTGGTTCGTCTTCGGTGCCGGAGCGTTCGCCTACCTCGTCGCGGTCCTGGACCGCACGACGCTGGGCGTCGCAGGAGTGGACGCCGCGGAGCGGTTCGGGGTGGCCGCCGCCGTCCTCTCGTCGCTCGCCGTCGTCCAGCTGATCGTCTACGCCGGGATGCAGATCCCGGTCGGGATCCTCATCGACCGGTTCGGCCCGCGGACCCTGATCCTCTCGGGCACGGCCCTGATGATGGCGGGCCAGGTCGTAGTCGCGATCGCGCCGGGCATCGGCGTCGCGATCGTCGGGCGGATCCTGCTGGGAGCCGGGGACGCCGCGATCTTCACCTCCGTGATCCGCCTCACGGTGACCTGGTTCAGCGGACCGATCGTGCCGCAGCTCTCGCAGTGGATCGGCAACATCGGCCAGGTGGGCCAGATCCTCTCCGCACTCCCGTTCGCGGCGATCCTCCACACGTTCGGCTGGGAGCCCGCGTTCCTCAGCGCCGCCGGCCTCGGGGCCGTGTCCTTCCTCGGCGTGCTCCTCCTGGTCGCCGACGTCCCGCCGCGCACCGAGCCGATCACGGTGGTGCCTCCGACGCTCCGGGCGACGATCGCGCAGCTCGGAGTGAGCCTGCGCCGGCCGGGGACGCAGCTCGGCTTCTGGTCGCACTTCGTCACGCAGTCCTCCGGCACGGTGTTCACGCTGCTCTGGGGCTACCCCTTCCTCGTCTACGCGATCGGCCTGCCGCCGACCGTCGCCGCGCCGACCCTCACGATCGTCGTGATCGCGGGGATCGTCGTCGGGCCGGTGCTCGGCGTCCTGACCGCTCGCCACCCCATGCGCCGCAGCAACCTCGTGCTCGGGATCGTCTCGGCGATGGCGGTCGCCTGGACCGTCGTGCTGCTCTGGCCCGGCGTCCCGCCGTACTGGCTCGTGGTGCTGCTCCTGATCGTCGTCGGAGCGGGCGGCCCCGGCTCCATGATCGGGTTCGACTTCGCCCGCACGTTCAACCCCTCGCGGAGCCTCGGCGCGGCGAACGGAGTCGTCAACGTGGGCGGGTTCCTGGCCAGCTTCACGATGATGTTCGCGATCGGCCTGATCCTCGACGCACTGGCCGGTCCCGGTGCCTCCTCCGAGCAGACCTACTCGCTCGAGCACTTCCGCCTGGCGTGGTGCGTGCAGTACGTGGTGGTCGGCGCCGGAGTCGTCGGACTCGTCGTCGCGCGCCGCCGGACCCGCCGCCGCCTGGCCGAGGACGAGGGAATAACCGTGGCCCCTCTCTGGGTTGCACTGAGTGACCGGATGCGCCGCGGCCGCGCGGGGCGCTGACGGTCGTCCGTCGATCCGCCCTTCTGCAGACGCGATGTCCCAGCGGAACGGCCCGGATCCCGCCGGATCGAGCCCCACTCGCACCGCACCGCACGGCTGCACTACTCAGACGTGCAATAATTGTCAATAGGACCCGTTCGGGTCGAGGAGCACCAGGCCCACGTCGGGCGTGCGACGTCCTCGACTTGACATGGGTCCTCGTAATGCCCACCGACGGACGACGCCTTCCCGCGCCGCCCGCCCCCGGGACGCAACGGATGGAGAGGTGCCGCCATGGCCACCAGAGCTACCAAGACCGCAACGCTCGACGCCGTCGACGACGACGTGACGACGACCACCAAGAAGCCCGCGACGCGCAAGCCCGCGGCGAAGACCACGGCGGCCAAGACCACCGCGGCCAAGACGACCCGCTCGCGCGCCACGACCAAGGCCGCCGCTCCCGCCGACACCGAGGAGGAGCCGACCGACGCCGTCGAGCCCGACGAGGCGGCGGAGGAGGAGACCGAGGTCGTCGCCGAGGACACCGAGACCGACGCGAAGGACGACGCGGAGACGCCGGAGGCCCCGGCCGCCGCTGCCGTCGCCGCTCCGGCCGAGCCGCTCCCGAGCGGTGCGCTCGTCCTGTCGTTCGGCGGAGAGGACGACGAGGTCCCGGTCTACTCGACCGCGATCACCGGCGCCACCGCCGACCCGGTCAAGGACTACCTGAAGCAGATCGGCAAGGTCGCGCTCCTGAACGCGGCCGAGGAGGTCGAGCTCGCGATGCGCATCGAGGCCGGCCTGTTCGCCGAGGACAAGCTCGCCAACTCGACCGACCTCAGCCCGGAGCTCGTCCGCGAGCTGCGCTGGGTCGCGAAGGACGGCCAGCGCGCGAAGAGCCACCTGCTCGGAGCGAACCTCCGGCTCGTCGTCAGCCTCGCGAAGCGCTACACCGGTCGCGGGATGCAGTTCCTCGACCTCATCCAGGAGGGCAACCTGGGCCTCATCCGTGCGGTCGAGAAGTTCGACTACACCAAGGGCTTCAAGTTCTCGACCTACGCCACGTGGTGGATCCGCCAGGCGATCACCCGCGCGATGGCCGACCAGGCCCGCACCATCCGCATCCCGGTGCACATGGTCGAGGTCATCAACAAGCTGGCCCGCGTGCAGCGCCAGATGCTCCAGGACCTGGGCCGCGAGCCCACGCCCGAGGAGCTCTCGCGCGAGCTCGACATGACCCCCGAGAAGGTCATCGAGGTGCAGAAGTACGGGCGCGAGCCGATCTCGCTGCACACGCCCCTGGGCGAGGACGGCGACAGCGAGTTCGGCGACCTCATCGAGGACACCGAGGCGGTCGTCCCGGCCGACGCCGTGGGCTTCACCATGCTGCAGAAGCAGCTGGAGTCGCTGCTCGACTCGCTCTCGGAGCGCGAGGCCGGCGTGATCCGCATGCGCTTCGGCCTCGGCGACGGCATGCCGAAGACGCTCGACCAGATCGGCGACACCTTCGGCGTGACGCGCGAGCGCATCCGTCAGATCGAGTCCAAGACGATGGCCAAGCTCCGCCACCCGTCCCGCTCGCAGTCGCTCCGCGACTACCTCGAGTAGGCCGGTGATCCGCTACGCGCCGGCGGTCCTCCTCGGGAGGGCCGCCCGGTTCGCCGCGCGGGTCCGGAAGCCCGGCGGGGGATCCGCCGTGCCCGGACTCGTGGTGAACCGCGTCGCGCCCGGATTCCTGCCCGCGGTGCTCGACGGGTTCCGGGACGGCCTCGTGGTCGTCACGGGATCGGCGGGCAAGTCGACCACGACCAAGATGCTGGTCGCGGTGCTCCGCGCGCACGGGCTCCGGGTCTTCACCAACCCGTCGACGGCCAACATCGCCCAGGGGCTGACCTCCGCGCTCCTGGAGCGGGCGGACCTCCGCGGACGGATCGACGCCGACATCGCCGTCCTCGAGATGGACGAGGGTCACGGCGCGCGCCTCGCGCCCCGGATGCGCCCCCGCGTCGTCCTGCTGACGAACGTGGTGGTCGACCAGATCGACCGCTTCTTCGATCCGGCCATGGTCGCCCGGATGCTCGGCACCATCGCCTCCCGCGCGACCGGTCCCGTCGTGCTGAACGCCGACGACCGCCACGTCGCCGATGTCGCGACATCCCTCCCCGACGAGCGGATCCGCTGGTACGGCGTCTCCTCCTCCGTCCGCGACTCCGCGTCCGGCGGTCTCGGCTACGCCGCGGAGGCGGAGGCCGGGACCGACCGTGCCACCACCGTCGTCGAGAGCACGACGGGAGCGGTCGCGCGCATCGTCAGCGACGGCGACCCGCTCGAGGTCCGGCTCCCCGCGCGGGGCGTCCACTACGCGGTCGACGCCGCGGCGGCCGTCTCCACGGCCCGCGCCGTGCTCGCCGAGCGCTTCGACCCGGTCCTCGCCGCCTCCGCGCTCTCGAGCATCGACCCCGTCTTCGGGCGGGGCGAGATCGTCACCGTGCGCGGCCACGAGGTCGAGTTCGTCCTGGTTCAGAACCCGGCGAGCTACCGCCTGAACATCGCGGAGATCCCCGAGGGGACCGAGCAGATCATGCTCGCGATCGGCTCCGACGTCCGAGACCCCTCCTACTTCTGGCCCGTGGACACCTCCGTGCTCGGGCACGTCCGGGTCGTCTCGGGGTCGAAGGCGCACGAGGCGGCGCTGCACCTGCGCTACGACGGCGTGCGCGTCGACTCCGTCGACGAGGACCTGGGTCGCGCGCTCGACGCGTTCCTCGCTCTGCCGACCCCCGCCTCCGGCCGGAAGACCATCGTCTTCTCGGCCGATTCGATGCGCCGCACCCGTGCGCACCTGCAGCTCATCACCAACCGCGAGGAGACCGCGTGACCACCCTCCGCATCGCCGTGCTCGCTCCCGACGTCCTGGACAGCAACGGCGACGCGGCGAACGCCCGGGTCCTCGCGGCTCGGGCGCGCTGGTCGGGCGTCGAGGCGGAGGTGGTGCCGCTGGCGACCGCCTCCGACGCCGAGGTCCGTCCGGACGTCCTGGTCGCCGGGACGGGAGCGGACGAGGACCTCCCGGGCGTCCTGGCACTCCTCCACGAGATCGCGCCGACGCTGCGGGCCTGGGTCGACCAGGGCACCCAGGTGGTCGCGGTCGGAGCCGGCTGGGAGATGCTGGCCGGTTCGATCAGCACGGCCGCGGGCGGCGCCCGGGGGATCGGGCTGTTCCCCGGAGACTCGGTCACGGGCGAGCGCGCGACCGACGACCTCCTCGTCGAGACGCCGGGCGGCGTCCTCGTCGGATTCGAGAACCACGAGCGCCGGATGACCGGGATCGCGCCCGAGGACGCGCTCGGCCGAGTGCTGCACGGCACCGGCGACGGCGCCGGCCACGAGGGCTACGCGGAGGGAGGCCTTCTGGGCACCCACCTGCACGGCCCCGTCCTCGCGAAGAACCCCTCGCTCGCGGACGCGATCCTGCGGCGCGCCCTCGGCGACGCCTACTCCCCGTCGGACGAGCGTCTCCGCCTGGTCGATGAAACGGCACGAGCCGCTCGCGATGTGATCGCGAAGCGGCTCGGCGTCGGTCGGTAGGGCGCTGACGCGCCGTCCGGGCTGATCGGGGACGCGCTAGGGGCGCTGCTCCTCGAAGAGTCGGGCGGACTCGTCGTGCCAGCTCTGGGCGATGCTGGAGAGCTTCTCCTGGTACTTCTTCCCGTGGTGCGCGCAGAACAGCAGTTCTCCGTTGTTCACGACCACTCGGATGTACGCCTGCGCACCGCAGCTGTCGCAGCGGTCGGCGGCGGAGAGCTGGTGGGCACCGGCGAGCTCGTCCACGCCGTTCTGGGTTGCTGTGGTCGACATGACTTGGCCTCCTGCACTCGTTCTTCGATCTCTGCTTAGTGGAACCCATCCAAGCACGCGATTGTTTCCGCACGGAGTCGATCGGTCGGCATTTCGCTCTGCGCGTAGGGGCCCCGCGCCGAGCGGCCATCGTGCTGTCGTCGGGTGCCGCGCCACCGCGGCCGGAGCGGTTCCCGAAAGTAGACTGGGCGGATGGCCTCCACCGACTACAACGCCCGCCACCTCTCCGTCCTCGAGGGTCTCGAGGCGGTCCGGAAGCGGCCCGGCATGTACATCGGATCGACCGACTCGCGCGGCCTCATGCACTGCCTCTGGGAGGTCATCGACAACTCCGTCGACGAGGCGCTGGCCGGGCACGGGACCGAGATCAGCGTGCTCCTGCACGCCGACGGCAGCGTCGAGGTGCGCGACCGCGCGCGCGGGATCCCGGTCGACATCGAGCCGAAGACGGGGCTCTCCGGAGTCGAGGTCGTGTTCACGAAGCTGCACGCGGGCGGCAAGTTCGGCTCCGGGTCCTACGCGGCGTCCGGCGGTCTGCACGGCGTCGGCGCCTCCGTGGTCAACGCGCTCTCGGAGCGCCTCGACGTCGAGGTCGACCGCAACGGCCGCACCTACCGGATGTCGTTCCACCGGGGGGAGCCCGGGCGCTTCGCCGACGCGGGCGAGCCCACCCCCGACGCTCCGTTCACGCCGTTCGAGAACGGGTCGGAGCTGACGGTCGTCGGGAAGGTCGCCAAGGGCGTCACCGGTACGCGCGTGCGCTACTGGGCCGACCGCCAGATCTTCACGAAGGGCGCCTCGTTCCAGACGGACGACCTGGTGACGCGCGCCCGGCAGACCGCGTTCCTCGTCCCCGGCCTGACGATCGACATCGTCGACGACCGGGCGGACGAGCGCCGCGCCGAGATGTTCCGCTACGACGGCGGCATCTCGGAGTTCGTCGAGTTCCTCGCCCCCGACGCCCCCGTGACCGAGGTGCTGCGCCTCACCGGCTCCGGCACCTTCACCGAGACCGTGCCGGTGCTGACCCCCGGCGGCGCCATGGTGCCCACCGAGGTGGAGCGCACCTGCGAGGTCGACATCGCCCTGCGCTGGGGCACCGGCTACGAGACGGTGATGCGCAGCTTCGTGAACATCATCTCGACGCCCAAGGGCGGGACGCACCAGACCGGCTTCGAGCAGGGCCTGCTGAAGCTGCTCCGCTCCCAGGTGGAGGCGAACGCCCGCCGCCTCAAGGTCGGCTCGGACAAGCTCGAGAAGGACGACGTCCTCGCCGGGCTCAGCGCCGTGCTGACCGTGCGGCTCCCTGAGCCGCAGTTCGAAGGCCAGACGAAGGAGGTGCTGGGCACGCCCGCGGTCCGCGCGATCGTCGCCTCCACCATCGCCTCGACGCTGGGCGTGGTGTTCTCCTCGACGCGCCGCGAGGACAAGGCGCAGACCTCCCAGCTCCTCGAGAAGGTCGTCGCCGAGATGAAGTCGCGGATCTCGGCCCGCGCGCACAAGGAGACGCAGCGCCGCAAGAACGCGCTGGAGTCCTCCTCCCTTCCGGCGAAGCTGGTCGACTGCCGCAGCAGCGACGTCGAGAACAGCGAGCTCTTCATCGTCGAGGGCGACTCCGCCCTCGGCACCGCCAAGCTCGCCCGCAACAGCGAGTACCAGGCCCTGCTGCCGATCCGGGGGAAGATCCTCAACACGCAGAAGGCGAGCATCGCCGACATGCTCTCGAACGCCGAGTGCGCCTCGATGATCCAGGTGATCGGAGCCGGCTCCGGCCGCTCCTTCGACCTCTCGGCCGCCCGCTACGGGAAGATCATCCTGATGAGCGACGCCGACGTCGACGGCGCCCACATCCGCACCCTGCTGCTCACGCTCTTCTTCCGCTACATGCGGCCGCTCGTCGAGGCGGGGCGCGTCTTCGCCGCCGTGCCTCCGCTGCACCGGCTCGTGGTGATGAACGCGGGGAAGAAGCCGAACGAGACGATCTACACCTACTCCGAGAAGGAGCTGCAGAGCGTGCTCGCGGCCCTCGGCAAGGCGGGCCGCCGTTACCAGGACCCGATCCAGCGCTACAAGGGGCTCGGCGAGATGGACGCGGACCAGCTGGCCACGACGACCATGGACCGCTCCCGCCGCACCCTCCGCCGGGTGCGGGTCGCCGACGCGGAGAACGCCGGCCGGGTGTTCGAGCTGCTGATGGGCAACGACGTGGCACCCCGCAAGGAGTTCATCGTCCGCGGGTCCGAGTCGCTGTCGCGGGACCGCATCGACGTCTGAGCCGCGGGGCTCAGAACACCTCGGGCGCCGCTCCGATCGTCGCGATCGGCGCCGCGAGCGCCACGCCGGAGCCGTCGCGCTTCATCCCGGAGTCGGGCAGCGCGGCGACCGAGCCGTCGGCCTCGAGCGCGTGCGCGGGACCGGGGCCGACCCACGCCACTCCGAGGGCGGTCTCGCCCTTGAGGAAGCGCTGCGCACGGACTCCGCCGGTGGCCCTGCCCTTGGCGGGGAACTCCGAGAACGGCGAGACCTTCGCACTGCCGGTGTCGGTCCCCGAGAGGGCCCAGCTGTCGACGGCGACCGTCGCGACGACGGCCTCGTCCCGGTCCTCGGCGGCGACGACGGCGAAGTGCACGACGTCGTCGGTCTCGGCCAGCTTGACCCCGGCCATCCCCGCGGCGGTCCGGCCCTGAGGGCGGACGGCGGACGCGGGGAAGCGCAGCAGCTGGGCCTCGCCGGTGACGAAGACCAGCTCGTCCTCCTCCGCCGACGCGGCCGCGCCCACGACGGCGTCCTTCGGCTTCAGGGCGATGAGCTCGATGTCCGGGCGGTTGGGCAGCTCGCCCGGCGCGACGCGCTTGACGACGCCCTGCTGGGTGCCGAGCGCGATCGGCCGCTCGTCGTCGAGGGCGACGAGCGCGAGCACCCGCTCGTCCTTCGCCAGGTGCGGGAGGTAGTCGCTCATGCGCACGCCCGCGCCCAGCTGCACCGAGGAGGAGGGGACGGCGGGCACGTCGACCGGCGAGAAGCGGAGGAGCCGACCGGCGCTGGTGACCGCGCCGATCTCCGTCCGGCTGGTCGTGTCGAGCACGCTGAGGACGGCGTCGTGCTTCGAGCGGCGCGTGGCGCGCTCGGGGTGGGGAGCGGCCTCGGGGTCGCGGTCGACCCGCACCATGCGGCCGGTGGTGCTCAGCAGCACCCGGCAGGGCACGTCCGCGATCTCGAGCACCGCGGCGGCCTTCCGCCCGGTGGTGGCGACGGAGGGACGCGCCTCGGTGAGCAGGGTGCGCCGCGGGGTCCCGAGGCGCTGGGCGACCTCGTCGAGCTCGTCCGAGACCAGCTCGTCGATCCGTGAGCGGCTGGCGAGGAGGGCCTCGAGCTCGGCGATCTCGGCGAGGAGGGTGTCGCGCTCGGTCTCGAGCTCGATGCGCGAGAACTTCGTGAGGCGGCGGAGCTGGAGCTCGAGGATGTAGTCGGCCTGCAGGGTGCTGAGGTCGAAGACCTCGATCAGCCGGGCCCGCGCCGCCGCGGTGTCGTCGCTCCCGCGGATCAGCTGGATGACCTCGTCGATGTCGAGGATCGCGATGAGCAGGCCCTCGACCAGGTGCAGCCGCTCCTGGCGCTTGCGCAGTCGGTAGCGGGTCCGCCGGGTGACGACCTGCACCCGGTGGCCGATGTAGACCTGCAGCAGCTCCTTCAGGCCGAGGGTGCGCGGGCCGCCGTCGACCAGCGCGACGTTGTTGATCGAGAACGCGTCCTCGAGGGGCGTGTAGCGGTAGAGCTGCTCGAGGACGGCCTCCGGGCTGAAGCCGGTCTTGATCCCGATGACGAGCCGGAGGCCGTTGTCCCGGTCCGTCAGGTCGGTGACGTCCGAGATGCCGCTGAGCTTCTTGTTCTGGACGCCGTCCTTGATCTTGTCGATGACCTTCTCGGCGCCGACGAGGTAGGGCAGCTCGGTGACGACCAGGCCGGACTTGCGCGCGGTGATGCTCTCGACCGAGACGCGCGCGCGGGTCTTGAAGCCGCCCCGGCCGGTCGCGTAAGCGTCGCGCACGCCGGCGAGGCCGACGATCGTGCCACCGCTCGGGAAGTCCGGTCCGGGGACGAACGACATCAGGTCGTCCAGGGACGCGTCGGGATGGGCGATCAGGTGCCGGGCCGCCCCGATCACCTCCACGAGGTTGTGGGGCGCCATGTTCGTCGCCATGCCGACGGCGATGCCGCTGGCCCCGTTGACCAGCAGGTTCGGGAACGCGGAGGGGAGGACCTCGGGCTGGTCGTGCGAGTTGTCGTAGTTCGGGACGAAGTCGACGACGTCCTCGCCGAGGTGCTCGGTCATGGCCGTGGCGGCCGGGGCGAGGCGGGCCTCGGTGTAGCGGGCCGCGGCCGGGCCGTCGTCGAGGGAGCCGAAGTTGCCGTGCCCGTCGACGAGGGCGACCCTCATCGTGAACGGCTGGGCGAGGCGGACGAGGGAGTCGTAGATCGAGGCGTCGCCGTGCGGGTGCAGCTTGCCCATCACCTCGCCGACCACGCGGGCCGACTTCACGTGGCCGTGATCGGGCCGCAGCCCCATCTCGCTCATCATGTAGAGGATCCGGCGCTGCACCGGCTTGAGGCCGTCGCGGGCGTCGGGCAGGGCCCGCGAGTAGATGACCGAGTACGCGTACTCGAGGAAGGACCCCTCCATCTCGGCCGAGACGTCGACGTCCTCGATGCGCTCGGTGAGCGAGGATCCGGAGGAGGGGGCTGCAGCGTTCATGACTCGATTCGGTGGCGGGCGCGGGGCGGCGGCGGGGGACTGCACCGCCCTGCGGCGCTCGACGGGACGGGCGGAGCGGAGACGGCGCCTCGCGGACGGGACCGGCCCTCCCGTTCACGCGGACGCTCCGCTGCACCGGCCCGGCGGGGACGGCGGCGCTGTGCGAAACTGGGCGCGATGACCCACATGCTACCGCCAGCCCCCGACGGGCGGCGGAGCCTCGCCGACGTCCTGCCGGGCGCCCTCGACGCGCTCCTGGGCCGCCCCGGCCTCTTCGGCTCGCCCCGCGTCGAGCGGATCGTGGTCGTCCTCGTCGACGGCCTGGGTGCCGCGAACCTCCGCCAGCGCGGGGGCCACTCGCGCACGCTCGCTCCGGCCCTCAACCGCGGCACCACGCTCGTCTCGGGCTTCCCGACGACCACCGCGGCGGCCCTGGCGAGCCTGACGACGGGCCTGCGCCCGGGCGGGCACGGGATGGTCGGCTACCGCGTGCTCGACCGCGCCTCCGACCGCCTGGTCAACCAGCTCTCCGGCTGGGACGAGGGCATGGTGCCCGAGACGTGGCAGCCCCACCCCACGGTCTTCGAGCAGGCCTCGGCCGCCGGTGTCCGGGCCGGAGTGATCGGCCCCGCGCGGTACGCCCGCTCCGGTCTCACGCGGGCGATCCTGCGCGGCGCCGAGTACCACTCCGCCGGCGGCGTCGCCGAGCGCTTCACGGCGGCGCGCGCCCTGCTCGACGAGGGCGGCCGGCAGCTCGTGTACCTCTACGTCCCCGAGCTCGACCAGGCGGCGCACGCGCGCGGCTGGGAGTCGCCGGAGTGGACGGCAGCGCTCGAGCTCCTGGACGGGGAGGTCGGCGGAGCGGTCCGCGGGCTCTCCGCCCGCGAGAGCGTGCTGGTCACCGCCGACCACGGCATCGTGGACGTCCCGGCGTCCTCGCACGTGCTCGTCGAGCAGGGACCGCTGCTCGAGGGCGTCCGGCACCTCGGCGGAGAGCCCCGCTGCCTGCAGCTGCACCTCGAGCCGGGTGTGGACCCCGACGAGGTGGCGCGGCGCTGGATCGAGGCGGAGGGCGCACGCGCCTGGATCGCGACGCGCGACGAGGTCGCCGTGAGCGGCTGGTTCGGCGAGGTCTCTCCGGCGGCGGCCGAGCGGATGGGCGACGTGTTCGTCGCGGCGCGGAGGACCATCGCCTACTACGCGGCGGACGACTCCTCCGGCCGCTCCATGATCGGGCAGCACGGGTCGCTCACGCCGGAGGAGACGCAGGTGCCGCTCCTCCGCTTCGGCGCGCTGGCCTGAGCCGGGCCGAGGGGACGGGGGCACCGTCCACCCCGGCGGAGCCGCGCCGGCGGAGGGTCAGTCGTCGCTGCGCGCTCCGAAGACGATCTCGTCCCAGCTCGGCATCGACGCCCGCCCCCTGCGGAGGCTCCCGCGCACGCCCGACGGCTGCTCGGGGACCGGGGGAGCGGTGCGCGGCGGCTCCGGTGCCTTCTCGACGGGAGGAGCGGCCTCGGCCTCGGGCTCCGGCTCCTCGCGGACGCGGAGGCTCGAGGCGTGATCGCGCTCGCCCCGGCGCCGCCGCAGGGCGTCGAGGAGGTCGGCGGTGTCGTTGAGGTTGCGCTCGCGCTGTTCCGTCGTGCTCGTGACGGGGCGGGGGAGCGTCGAGATCGGGCGCGGGGTCTCGGAGAGGGCCGGCTGCGGCTCCGTGTCGGAGGGGCGGACGGCGGCCGGTCGGGCGTGCGGCATCGCGGCGGGGCGGCCTGCCGTGGGGTGGTCGGCCCGGGCGGAGCGGGTCGGCGCCTCCGCGGACTCCGGGTCGAAGCGCGTGGCGAGCTCGTCGACGGCGGCGGGGATGACGGCGCGCAGGCGCGGGATGAGGGTCGGCCGGATCTCGCCCTGCTGCGAGAGCGTGATCGCCTCGGAGGTCAGCGGCGACAGCAGCGCCTTCCGCGGGTCGAAGCGCCAGCGGGCGTCGTGGTCGATCTCGTCCGAGCGGAAGAGGAGCTTGACGACCCAGCCCTCCTCCTCCTTCCAGCTCGACCACTGCTCGCCCTCGGCGCCGAGCGACGCGAGGCGGTCGCGGATGACGTCGCCGAAGGGCGTGCCCTCCTCGAGGGGATCGGGGTCGGTGGTCGTGTAGACGCGCACGGCGAGGGCGGACGCGACGATGTGCTCGCGCTCGGCCGTGACGGGTCCCTCGAAGCGCTGGACGTAGCCCAGGTCGGCGCCCGTGAGCTCGGCGACCTCCTCGGCGGAGAGCCCGGAGCGGATGTGGGCCTGGATCTCGCGGGGGGAGACGCGCTTCTCGCGCGGCGGGAGGGTGTGGACCCGCGGCCGCAGCTGGCTCTGCAGCGTCTCGTCGATGCGGACCGAGAAGCGCTCGCCGCCCTCGGACACGAGGACGAGCGATCCGCCCTCGACGCCGATCACCTTCAGTTCCATCATCGTGGGGACCCTCCTTCTGGACGCGGACCGGGCAAGGATGCCACGCGCCCGGGCGATCGGCCGGGAATACCCCGGGCGGGTCGAAAGTTGGTGCGGAAGGAGGCGGGGCGAGCGGGTGTCAAGAGCCGTTCGAGGTGGTTTGCGAATCGATGCGTCGTGATGCACACTGACCCCGCCGATTTGTTGAACAGCAGAAATAAGAAGTGGATGGGAATGGCTACGGACTACGACGCCCCCCGCAAGACCGATGACGACTCCGAGTCGATCGAGGCCCTGAAGGAGCGAGTCCCCGACAAGATGTCCGGAGTCGTCGACGTCGATGACGCCGACAACCCGGGCGGATTCGAACTGCCCGGTGCCGATCTGTCCGACCTCGATCTGGACGTCGTGGTCCTTCCGCCCCAGGCGGACGAGTTCACGTGCGTGAGCTGCTTCCTCGTGAAGCACCGCTCGCAGATCGACCACGAGGAGAAGCTCGGACCGATCTGCCTGGAGTGCGCCGCTTAAGCGCCTCCCGGCTCCGAAGGACGACCGCTCCGTCGCCGTGATCCCCGGATCGCGGCGACGATGTCGTCCGGGCGGCGAGTGGAGACCAGCCAGTACGGCGTCGGGTCGGCCGGATCCTCGATCGGGACCCGCACCACCTCCTTCACCCAGCCGCGGATGACCAGGTACGCCCGCGCGTCCAGGCGCGTCCCACGCTCGGCGAACGCCTGGTCCCCCGAGTAGGAGGACGGCTCGCCCACGAGGTCCAGCGGGATGTGCGCGCGGCCGGCGCGCAGCTCCCCCTCCGCCACCTCGATCACGGGGGAGAGGGCCAGCAGCGACAGCACGCAGCCCGCGTACAGCACGACTGCGACGATCACCCCCACCGCGAAGTCGATGGGCGCGAACACCAGGATGCTGGCGGGGATCACGAGGGCGGTGGCGACGAAGAGCCAGGGCGCGGGCCACAGCCTCTCTCGGTAGGACGGCATGACCCTATTGGATCAGACGTTTGGTCTACCCTCGTCACGTGCCTGCAACCGTCGACGTCCCGATCACCGCGGACCGGCTCCCCTCCTACGCCCGTCCGGGCGACGCGGGAGCCGATCTCCACTCGACGGAGGACGTGGTGCTCGCCCCCGGTGAGCGCGCCTCCGTCGGCACAGGGGTGGCCGTCGCCCTCCCGGAGGGCCACGCCGGCTTCGTCGTCCCCCGCAGCGGGCTGGCCTTCAGGCACGGCATCACCGTCGTCAACGCCCCCGGAACGATCGACGCGGGCTACCGCGGCGAGATCCGGGTGGCGCTGCTCAACACCGACAGCCGCGAGACGTACCGCGTCTCGGCGGGGGACCGGATCGCGCAGCTCGTGATCGTCCCCGTCGTCCAGGCGAGGTTCACGGCCGTCGACGAGCTTCCCGAGTCGGTCCGCGGCACGGGCGGCTTCGGATCCACCGGGTACGCCGCCGGCGCCCAGGAGACCAGAATCCACGAGGAGAGCGCATGAGCGACATCCAGTCCACGACCGGCGAGGCCGCCGAGCCCGTCCAGCAGGACTTCGAGAAGTCGGCGCCGGAGGACCGCGCGGAGGCCGGGCCCCTGGACGAGCGCGAGGCCAACCCGGTCCGCCCCTACATCGACCTCGGCGGGGTGAAGGTGCTTCCCCGCGAGGGCATGCACATCCGCCTCGAGGTCGAGGAGGGGACCAAGCGCGTCATCGCCGTCGGCCTCGACTACGCAGGGTCGACGCTGCAGGTGCAGCCCTTCTCCGCGCCGCGCTCCTCGGGCCTCTGGCACGAGATCCGCGGCCAGATCGCCGAGCAGATCGGCCGTCAGGGCGGATCGACGACGGAGCGCGACGGCGTCTTCGGTCCGGAGCTCGTCGCCGAGCTCCCGATCGCCGGCGGCCAGACCCGCGTCGCCCGGTTCGTCGGCGTCGACGGTCCGCGCTGGTTCCTCCGCGGCGTGATCGCCGGAGCCGGAGCCGTCGACGAGCAGGCGGCCGCCTCGGTCGAGGAGCTCTTCCGCAGCATCGTCGTGGTCCGCGGCAGCGGCCCGATGCCTCCGCGCGACCTGATCCCGCTGAAGGTGCCGACCGGCAGCCAGACCCAGCAGAGCGCGAGCTGACCGGCATGGAGCCGGTGCGGCCCGAGGACCCGGCCCGATCGGAGGAGCCGGTCCGGCCCGAGGTCGGCGACGCGATCGCGCAGGCCGCCCGCCGCTCGGGGCTCGGCGCGGTCGCCGACGGCGAGCCGTTCGACGGGAAGGCGCTGCTGCGCACCATGGGCGGCGTCCGGGGGATCCTCGAGGCCGTCGTGCCCGGCATCGCCTTCGTCCTGCTCTACACGGTCACCTCGGAGCTGGTGCTCTCGCTGGTCGCATCCGTCGGGCTCGCCGTGGCGTTCACGGTGGCGCGGGTGCTCGGCCGGACGCCGGTGATCCAGGCCGTCGGCGGACTGCTCGCCGTGGTGGTCTCGGCCGCACTGGCGCTGTTCACCGGGCGGGGCGTCGACAACTTCGCCCTGGGGCTGCTCACCAACCTCGTCTACGGGCTCGTCTTCCTCCTCTCCGTCCTCGTGCGCTGGCCCCTGATCGGCGTCGCCGCCGGCTTCCTGATGGGGGACGGCACCGCCTGGCGATCCGATCGGCGCAAGCGCCGCCTCTTCGGCGCCCTGACCCTCGCGTGGGCGGGGCTCTTCCTCCTGCGCCTGGCCGTGCAGTACCCGCTGTTCCTCGCCGAGGACACCACGGCGCTGGGCATCTGGAAGCTGGCGCTGGGCCTGCCCCTGTACGCGCCGCTGCTGGTGCTCACCGTGCTCGCCGTCCGGGCCGAGTACCGCGGAGCCGGCGAGCGCGCCGATGCGGGCGATGCTCCGGATCGTGCATAGAATTGTCTCGACGTCGAGATAAATAGCGCTCGCCTCCCCGCACCGTCGCGGCGAGGTCGACCGGGCGCCTCGGCGTCGAGGAGTTAGGTCCTCCTTGGTGGCAGGCCGCTGTGCGCGGTCGTCAAGATGAGGACGGAGAGCGGCTCCGCCCGTCGGCGGACGCTGCAGTCAGCGAAGGAGAGGGCGACGTGTCCGCGGTAGACAGCTTTGGATCGAAAGACACCCTGAAGGTCGGCTCGACCGACTACGAGGTGTTCCGCATCGACCGGGTCCCCGGTCACGAGAAGCTCCCGTTCAGCCTCAAGGTGCTGCTCGAGAACCTCCTCCGCACGGAGGACGGCGCGAACATCACCGCCGACCACATCCGCGCCCTCGGCGAGTGGGTCCCGGAGTCGGAGCCCGACACCGAGATCCAGTTCACGCCGGCCCGCGTGGTCATGCAGGACTTCACCGGCGTGCCCTGCATCGTCGACCTCGCCACCATGCGCGAGGCCGTCGCTGCCCTGGGCGGCGACGCGAACCGGATCAACCCGCTCGCGCCCGCCGAGATGGTCATCGACCACTCCGTCATCGCCGACCTCTTCGGCACCGAGGACGCGCTCGAGCGCAACGTCGAGCTCGAGTACGAGCGCAACGGCGAGCGGTACCAGTTCCTCCGCTGGGGCCAGACCGCCTTCGACGACTTCAAGGTCGTCCCGCCCGGAACCGGCATCGTGCACCAGGTCAACATCGAGTACCTGGCCCGCGTCACCATGACCCGCGAGGTGGGCGGCGCGCTGCGCGCCTACCCCGACACCTGCGTCGGCACCGACTCGCACACGACGATGGTCAACGGCCTCGGCGTGCTCGGCTGGGGCGTCGGCGGCATCGAAGCCGAGGCCGCGATGCTCGGCCAGCCCGTCTCGATGCTCATCCCGAAGGTCGTCGGCTTCAAGCTCACCGGCTCGATCCCGACCGGCGTGACCGCGACGGACGTCGTGCTCACCATCACGCAGATGCTGCGCAAGCACGGCGTGGTCGGCAAGTTCGTCGAGTTCTACGGGGCCGGCGTCGCCGCGGTGCCGCTCGCCAACCGCGCCACCATCGGCAACATGAGCCCCGAGTTCGGCTCCACCGCCGCGATGTTCCCCATCGACGACGTGACCCTCGACTACCTGCGCCTCACCGGCCGCAGCGACGAGCAGATCGCCCTCGTCGAGCAGTACTCCAAGCTGCAGAAGCTCTGGCACGACCCCGCGGTCGAGCCGGTCTTCAGCGAGTACCTCGAGCTCGACCTCGGCACCGTCGTCCCCTCGATCGCCGGCCCGAAGCGCCCGCAGGACCGGATCGAGCTCTCGTCCGCCAAGACGCAGTTCGAGTCGGACCTCACCAACTACGCGGACGTCTCGCACGACATCGTCGACCTGACCATCGCGGAGTCGTTCCCCGCCTCCGACCCCGGAGAGCTGCAGCCGCAGGACGAGCACAGCAGCCACGAGCACACCCACCGCTCGCACGCGCCGGCGACCGCCTCCAAGCCGACCACGGTCGAGCTCGGCGAGGGCGGGACCTTCACGATCGATCACGGCGCCGTCGCGATCGCGGCGATCACCTCGTGCACCAACACGTCGAACCCGTCCGTCATGCTCGCGGCCGGCCTGCTGGCCCGCAACGCGGCGCAGAAGGGTCTGAAGGCCAAGCCGTGGGTCAAGACCACGCTGGCGCCCGGATCGAAGGTCGTCACCGACTACTACGAGAAGGCCGGCCTGACCGAGTCGCTCGAAGCGCTCGGCTTCTACACGGTCGGCTACGGCTGCACGACCTGCATCGGCAACTCCGGCCCGCTGCTCGAGGAGATCTCGGCCGCGGTGCAGGACAACGACCTCGCCGTGACCGCCGTGCTCTCGGGCAACCGCAACTTCGAGGGCCGCATCAACCCGGACGTGAAGATGAACTACCTGGCGAGCCCCCCGCTCGTCATCGCCTACGCGCTCGCCGGCTCGATGAACTTCGACTTCGAGGTCGACGCGCTCGGCACCGACTCCGACGGCAATGACGTGTTCCTCAAGGACATCTGGCCCGACGCGGCCGAGGTGCAGGCGACGATCGACTCGTCGATCGACAAGTCGATGTTCGACACGCAGTACGCGGGCGTGTTCGACGGTGACGAGCGCTGGCGCGCGCTGCAGACCCCCGAGGGCTCGATCTTCGAGTGGGACGAGTCGTCGACCTACGTGCGGAAGCCCCCGTACTTCGACGGCATGACGATGGAGACGACCCCGGTCACCGACATCGCCGGTGCCCGCGTGCTCGCCAAGCTCGGCGACTCCGTCACGACCGACCACATCAGCCCCGCCGGCTCGATCAAGGCCGACAGCCCCGCCGGCCGCTACCTCGACGAGCACGGCATCGACCGCAAGGACTACAACTCCTACGGCTCGCGCCGCGGCAACCACGAGGTGATGATCCGCGGCACGTTCGCGAACATCCGCCTGCGCAACCAGCTGCTCGACGGCGTGGAGGGCGGTTACACCCGCGACTTCACTCAGCCGGACGCCCCGCAGTCGTTCATCTACGACGCGTCGCAGAACTACCAGGCCGAGGGCACCCCGCTCGTCATCCTGGGCGGCAAGGAGTACGGCTCCGGCTCGTCGCGCGACTGGGCGGCCAAGGGCACGAGCCTGCTGGGCGTCAAGGCGGTCATCGTCGAGAGCTTCGAGCGGATCCACCGCTCGAACCTCATCGGCATGGGCGTCGTCCCGCTGCAGTTCCCCGCGGGCGAGAGCTGGGAGTCGCTGGGCCTGGACGGCACCGAGTCGATCAGCATCTCGGGCATCGAGGAGCTGAACGAGGGCGTCACCCCCAAGACGGTCCACGTCGTCGCCGAGCCGACCGAGCACTCGGCCGAGGGCAAGCGGACCGTCGAGTTCGACGCGGTCGTCCGCATCGACACCCCCGGTGAGGCGGACTACTACCGCAACGGCGGCATCCTGCAGTACGTGCTGCGCTCGCTCGTCTAGATCAGCCGCAGAGCGTGTGCGCCTTCCCTGCGGGGGAGGCGCACACGCGTTCCCGGGGGCCCCGTGCGTAGACTCGGGAGACGTCCCCACCTCGCTCACGACCCCGGAAGGCGGCGCGCATGGCTGTTCTCGAGACCATCGGCGGTCCTCGCGATCTCGATCGCCTGACCGCGGCCGAGCTCGAGACGCTGGCGCAGGAGATCCGCGACTTCCTCGTGCGCGAGGTCTCGAAGACCGGAGGCCACCTGGGGCCGAACCTCGGCGTCGTCGAGACGACCATCGCGATCCACCGGGTCTTCGACTCGCCGCACGACGCGATCGTGTTCGACACCGGCCACCAGTCCTACGTCCACAAGCTGCTCACCGGTCGCCAGGACTTCTCGAAGCTCCGGCAGCGCGGCGGCCTCGCCGGCTACCCGCAGCGGAGGGAGTCGCCGCACGACATCGTCGAGAGCTCGCACGCCTCCAGCTCGCTGTCCTGGGCGGACGGCATCTCCCGCGCCTTCACGATGACCGGTCAGACCGACCGCCACGTCGTCGCGGTCGTGGGTGACGGCGCCCTCACCGGCGGCATGACCTGGGAGGCGCTGAACAACATCAGCGACGACAACTCCCGCGGGCTGGTCATCGTGGTCAACGACAACGGGCGCTCCTACGCCCCGACCATCGGCGGCATGGCCCGCTTCCTCAACGGCGTCCGCACGCGGCCGACCTACCGCACGATGCACCGCGGCTCCCGGGCCGTCTCGGAGCGGCTGGGCGGCCCCGCCGCCGCCGTCTACCGCGGCGTGCGCGGCGGGCTCCACGGCTTCCTCAGCCGCTTCATCAACAACGAGGCGCTCTACTCCAACCTCGACATCAAGTACCTGGGGCCGATCGACGGACACGACCTGACGGCGATGGAGGAGGCCCTCCAGCAGGCGAAGGACTACGGCCAGCCGGTCATCGTCCACGCGATCACCCAGAAGGGCAAGGGCTTCGGTCCGGCCGTGCACGACCTCGCCGACCAGTTCCACGCCGTCGGGCAGATCGACCCCGAGACGGGCGAGCCGCTGAGCGCGGCCGGGGCCCGATCGTGGACCTCGGTGTTCGCCGAGGAGATCGTCACCCTGGCCGACGAGGACCCGACGATCGTCGGCATCACGGCCGCCATGCTCCGGCCCGTCGGTCTCGACCGCCTCGCGGAGAAGTACCCGGAGCGCGTCTTCGACGTCGGCATCGCGGAGCAGCACGCCGTGACCTCGGCCGCCGGTCTCGCCTTCGGCGGGCTGCATCCGGTCGTCGCGCTGTACGCCACCTTCGTGAACCGCGCCTTCGACCAGGTGCTGATGGACGTCGCACTGCACCGCGCGGGCGTCACCTTCGTACTGGACCGCGCCGGAGTCACCGGGCCCGACGGTCCGAGCCACCACGGCATGTGGGATCTGGCGATCCTGCAGGTCGTCCCGAACATCCGCCTCGCCGCTCCGCGAGACTCCGTGCGTCTGCGCGAGGAGCTGCGCGAGGCCGTGGGCGTCACCGACGCGCCGACCGTGGTGCGCTTCTCGAAGGGGAGCGTCGGCGACGAGATCGACGCCGTCGAGCGCCTCGGCGACGGAGTCGACGTGCTCGCCCGCGCCGAGCGCAAGGACGTGCTGCTGGTCACGGTCGGGCCGATGGCCGCGATGGGTCTCGAGGTCGCTCAGCGGCTCGCGGCCCAGGGCATCGGAGCCACCGTCGTCGACCCCCGCTGGGTCGTGCCCGTGCCCACCAGCATCATCGAGCTCGCCCGCGAGCACCGCATCGTCGTCTCGATCGAGGACGGGGTGCGCGTCGGCGGGATCGGCACGCGCATCCGCCAGGACCTGCGCGAGGCCGGCGTGGACACCGCGGTGACAGAGCTCGGGCTGCCCGACCAGTTCCTCGACCACGCGAAGCGCGAGGAGATCCTCGAGGACGTCGGGCTCACTCCCCAGCACATCGCCCGCGACGTCGTCGCGCAGGTGCTGGGCAGCAAGATCCCGGTCGCCCGTCCGCTCCCGGACGAGGTCGAGGCCCGGGACGACGCCCGCAGCGACTGATCGTCCGTCGGGACCCGTCCCGCAGGCGACGCGCGGAAGGGGCGCCGGATCAGATCCGGCGCCCCTTCCGCGTCACTGCACTCCGCGTCAGTCGACGCCGCGGATCGCGGGGTGGTGGAACGTGTCCCCGAACGCCCGCTCGCTCGCGCCGACCCGGTCGAGGTAGGGCGTGAGCCCGCCCATCTGGAACGGGTAGCCCGCGCCGAGGATCAGGCAGAGGTCGATGTCCTCCGCGGCGTGCACGACGTCGTCGTCCAGCATCCGCTTGACCTCGTCCGCGAGACCCGTCTCGACGCGCAGCCGCAGCTGCTCGGCCGTCATCGGCTCCGTGCCCCCGGCGACGATCGCGACCGCGCGCTTGTCGACGCCCTTCACACGCCCCTTCGCGTCGCGCTCGAAGACGTGGCCGAGCTCGGCGAGGCGGTGCAGGTTGGGGCTGTCGAAGAAGCGGTCGGGGAACGCGGCGTGGTGGGTGTCGAGCACGTGCGCGCCGACCTTGAGGCCCACCAGCTCGAGCAGCTCGAACGGGGTCATCGGCAGGCCGAACGGAGCCAGCGACTGCTCGACGACCTCGAAGGGAGTGCCCGTGTCGACCGCGTGCATCGCCTCGCCCAGGACCTTCGCCAGCACGCGGTTCACCACGAAGCCCGGGGTGTCGCGCGTGATGACGGCGTTCTTCTTGAGCTTCGCGGCGGTGACCATCGCCGTCGAGAGGGTCTCGTCGTCGGTGTGCGGCGTCCGGACCACCTCGATCAGCGGCATGACCGCGACCGGGTTGAAGAAGTGGAAGCCGACGAGGCGCTCGGGGTGCTCCAGCCGCTCGCCGATGCGCTCGACGGAGAGGGACGAGGTGTTGGTCGCGAGCACCGCCGTGGGCGAGACGTAGCGCTCGATGTCGGCGAAGACCTCCTGCTTCACCGACAGCTCCTCGATGACCGCCTCGATCACCCAGTCGGCGTCGGCGAAGTCGGAGCGATCGGTCGTGCCGGTGATCAGCGCCCGGAGGCGGTTCGCGTCGTCGGGAGAGACGCGCCCCTTCGCCAGCAGCGCATCGATCTCGGCGCGGATGCCCGCGACGCCCTTGTCGACCCGCTCCTGGTCGAGGTCGGTGATGACCACCGGCACCTGGAGGCGGCGGAGGAAGAGCAGCGCGAACTGCGAGGCCATGAGGCCCGCGCCGACGACCCCGACCTTGGTGACGGGCTTGGCCAGCGCCCTGTCGGGCGCTCCCGCGGGACGCTTGGCGCGCTTCTGCACCAGATCGAACGCGTAGATGCTCGCGCGGAACTGGTCGCCCGAGATCAGGTCGGCCAGCGCCTCGTCCTCGGCGGCGAAGCCCTCCTCGCGGGTGGTGTTCTTCGCGGCCTTGAGAAGCTCCAGCGCGCGGTACGGAGACGCCGCGACCGTGCCGATCCGCGACTCCAGCTGCTTGCGAGCGATCGAGATCGCGACGTCCCACTTGACCAGCCGCTCCAGCTTGCCGGGTGCGTTCGGCCGCTCCACCTTCACGGAGCCGCCGATCACGCCGTCGGCCCAGCGGAGCGAGTCCTCGAGGAAGGCCGCGGGCGGGAAGATCGCGTCGGCGATGCCGAGGTCGAACACCTCCTGGCCCTTGAGCGTGCGGTTGTTCTTGAGCGGGTTCTCGACCACGACCTTGAGGGCGTTCTCGATGCCGATCAGGTTCGGCAGGAGCCACGCGCCGCCCCAGCCGGGGATGATGCCGAGGAAGACCTCGGGGAGCCCGAGCGCGGGGATGGAGGAGTCGACCGTGCGGTAGTCGGCGTTCAGGCCGATCTCGGTGCCGCCGCCCAGGGCGAGGCCGTTGATGAAGGCGAAGGACGGCACGCCCAGCTCGGCCAGCATCCCCAGCGTGCGGTGGCCCAGGCGCGCCAGCTGGCGGCCGAGCTCACGGCTCGGGATGGCCCCGACCTTGCTGAGGTCGGCTCCCGCGGCGAGGATGAACGGCTTGCCGGTGATGCCGACCGCCTGGATCTCGCCGCGCGAGGCGCGCTCCTTCTGCGCCAGGAGGACGTCCACCAGCTCGAAGAGCGACGCCGGTCCGAAGGTGTTGGGGCGGGTGTGGTCGCGGTCGTTGTCGAGCGTGATCAGGGCGAGCGTGCGGCCGCTGGGCAGCGGCACGTCGCGGACGTAGGAGTGGGTGACGACCTCGCCCTCGGCGAGGTCCACGAGGTTCTCGAATCCGTCGAGCATGGGTCAGCGTCCCTTCCGTCGTCCGCGCTTGCCGTCGTAGTGCGGGTTCTCCCAGATCACCGTGCCGCCCTGGCCGAGGCCGACGCAGAGGGCCGTCACGCCGTAGCGGACCTCGGGGTGCGACTCGAACTGCCGGGCCAGCTGGATCATCAGCCGGACCCCGGAGGAGGCGAGCGGGTGGCCGATCGCGATCGCTCCGCCGTACTCGTTGACGCGCGGGTCGTCGTCGTCGAGGCCGAAGTGGTCGAGGAAGGAGAGCACCTGCACGGCGAACGCCTCGTTGAGCTCGAAGAGCCCGATGTCCTCGATGCCCAGGCCCGCCTTGCGGAGCGCCTTCTCGGTCGAGGGGACCGGGCCGATGCCCATGATCTCGGGCTCGACGCCGGCGTACGCGAAGCTCACCATCCGCATCTTCGCGGACAGGCCCAGCTCCTGTGCGGCCTCGGCGCTGGCCAGGAGCGACACCGTCGCTCCGTCGTTGAGCCCGGAGGAGTTGCCCGCGGTCACCCGGCCGTGGGGGCGGAACGGGGTCCGCAGGCCCGCGAGGCCCTCGAGGGTCGTCTCGGGGCGCGGTGCCTCATCGGCGGTCGCGAGGCTCCAGCCCGCGGCGCTGCGCGTGGCGACGGGGACGAGGTCCGGCTGGATGCTGCCGGCGGCGTACGCGGCGGCGAGCTTCTGCTGGCTCCGCAGGGCGTAGTGGTCGGCGCGCTCCTTCGTCAGGTGCGGGAAGCGGTCGTGGATCCGCTCCGCCGTGCGGCCCATGTTGAGCGCGTCCTCGCCGACGAGGCGCTCGGAGAGGAAGCGCGGGTTGGGGTCGGCGCCGAAGCCCATCGGGTGCCGGCCCATGTGCTCCACGCCGCCGGCGAGGACCACGTCGTAGGCGCCGAACGCGATGCCGCCCGCGGTCGCGGTGACCGAGGTCATCGCTCCGGCGCACATGCGGTCGATGGCGAAGCCGGGCACCGACTTCGGCAGCCCGGCGAGCAGCGCCGCCGTGCGGCCGAGGGTCAGGCCCTGGTCGCCCTGCTGGGTGGTGGCGGCGATCGCCACCTCGTCCACCCGCTCCTTCGGCAGCGCGCCGTTGCGCTCCAGCAGACCGATCATCGCCTTGACGACGAGGTCGTCGGCTCGGGTCTGCCAGTACATGCCCTTCTCGCCGGCACGGCCGAACGGAGTACGGACTCCGTCGACGAACACGACTTCGGATCTCTCGGCCACAATGCCTCCCAGGAACTCACGGTCGCCGTCGATCGTAGGAACCGGCACCGCGCAGCCGGAATCCTTTGCCGCTTCCTACGAAGGGGTTTCGGTGCCCTCGGCCGGCGCTTGGGCCGCTTCGACAAACGCGGTGGCGATCGAGCCCGATGTGGCCTCGACCTGCCAGGCGCGGGCGCCGGCGCGGGTGAGCTCCGCGGCGACCGACTCCGCGGTCAGCGGCTCGGGCGGGTTCCAGGCCACCCGGCGCAGCAGCTCCGGCGTGAGCAGGTTCTCGACCGGGAGCGAGAGCAGCTCCGCGATCTCGGTGACCACGGCGCGTCCCGCCTTCAGGCGCGCGTCGGCGGCCGGGTTGCGATCGCCCCACGCGCGCGGAGGGGGGAGCGTGTCGGCGGCCGGGCGGGTCGGGCTCGGCAGGTCCTCGGTCGTCGTCCCGCGCTCGATCGCGGCCCACCAGCGCTCGACCTCGCCGCGGCTGGCGCGGCCGGTGAAATCGCGGCGGCCCGAGAGCTGGCCGATGCTGGTCGGGATGTTGCGGGCGACCGCGATGATCGAGGAGTCGGGGATCAGGCGGCCGGGAGCGATGTCGCGCTCGCGGGCGAACGCGTCCCGGGCCAGCCAGAGCTCGCGCGCCACGGCGAGGGGGCGCGGGCCGCGGAGCGAGTGCATGCCGGAGAGGCGGCGCCACGGGTCCGGCGGGACCGCCTTCGGAGCGCGCGCGAGCGTCGCCTCGAACTCCTCGCGGGCGATGCGCGTCTTCCGCGCGGCGATGAGCATCTCCTCCATGCGGTCGCGGAGGTCGACGAGGAGCTCCACGTCCTTCGCGGCGTAGACGAGCCAGCTCTGGGGGAGGGGGCGGGTCGACCAGTCGGCGGCCGAGTGCTCCTTGGCCAGGTGGATGCCGAGGAGGTCCTCGACGACGGCGCCGAGGCCCACCTTGGGCAGTCCGAGGAGCCGGGCGGCGAGCTCGGTGTCGAAGATCCGCACCGGGTCCAGGCCCACCTCGCGCAGGCAGGCGAGATCCTGGCTGGCGGCGTGGAGGACCCACTCCTCCTGGCCGATGACCGCCTGCAGGGCGTCCATCCGGCCGATGGCGGGGGGATCGAAGAGGAACGCGCCGGCGCCGCGCCGGTAGACCTGGATCAGGTACGCGCGCTGCGAGTAGGTGAAGCCGGAGGCGCGCTCGGCGTCGACGGCGACGGGGCCCTCGCCGGCGGCGAGGGCGTCGACCGCGGCGAGGAACTCGTCGGGCGTGGAGAGGACACGGTAATCAGTCACGGTTGTTCCGTCGGAAGGCGAGCGGGGTCACACCGTCGCTCGATACGGGCGGGAGACCCGCGAGCATGCACAACAGCTCCCCCCACCCTTCCACGTGAGCGGCGAGCTGCGCATCATCCGGGCTCCAGGAGGCGCGGATCTCGATCTGCGCACCGTCGCCCTGAGCGGCCAGCTCGCCGAAACCGGTGGAGAGCACCTTGGTGGCCGTGCCGGACGCGGCGGAATAGGAGGCGCCCCGCGCCCCGAGGGCGTCGATGAGCCAGGACCAGGCGACCTCGGCGAGGAACGGATCGGTGCCGATCTCGACCTCGAGCGGGGCCTGGGCGAAGCAGACGACACGGAAGGGGCCGCCCCACTGCTCGGGCTCCTCGGGGTCGTAGAGCAGGATGAAGCGCCCCGTGCCCAGCTCGGAGTCGCGTCCGTGCGCGTGGGGCGCGACGTCGCCCGACAGGGCGAGGGCCCAGGGCGCGAGACCCGACGGCGAGGCGATCTCGGACACGGTGAGCTCGGCGCGCGTGGCAGCGGCGCGGATCGACTCCGTCGCGACCCGGAACTCCTCGGGGAGCTGGGACGACGCTGGGAATTCGGGCACGGTCGCAGACTAGGGTTCCGACGCGCCCGGGACGCGGAGGCACGCCGGGTGGGCGGCTCTCAGCGCGTGCGGCTCCAGCGGGCGTAGACGGCCCCGGAATCGTCCGCGGCCAGGAGCGTCAGGGCGTAGGCGTCGTCGACGACGGCCGTGCCCGTCGCGACCGGGAGGCCCGGCAGGACGACGCGCGGCGAGGTGGTGAGGCACAGCTCGTCGACCCGGCCCGAGGCGAGGAACTGGCCCGAGAGCGAGGCGCCGCCCTCGCAGACGACGCGGTGCAGGCCGAGCCCGGCGAGAGCCTCCAGGAGCTCGTCGACGCCGATCCGCTCCGAGGAGGACGGGACCGGGACGACCTCGACGCCGGCGGGGAGCCCCTCCACCGCGCCGCGCGACTCCGGCACCAGCAGCAGGACCCGGGAGCCCTCCTGCAGCTCCAGGCGGTGCCCGGCGAGATCGCCCGAGGCGGAGACGACGGCGAGCGGGACCCGCCGGGGGACTCGGTAGCCCTCGGCGCGGACGCTGGCGGCTCCGACGAGGACGACGTCGGCCTGCTCGCGGACGACTCCGAGGATCGTGCGGTCGACGCGGTTGGTGAGCGTCTCGCTCGTGCCGTCGGAGCCGGTGCTGGAGCCGGTGACGCTCGCGATCATGTTCAGGCGCACGCGCACCGCCTCGTCGGGACGCCAGGCGTCCGCGACCGCCGCTCGCGCGCCCTCCTCGCCGATCACGATCGGCGGACCGGCGGGGACGAGCGGCCGGAGGATCATGCGGCCAGGTGCGCGCGGACCTGCCGCTTGGTACGGCCGAGCAGCGCGGTCATGCCGCGCAGGCGCAGCGGCGAGACCGCCTCCGAGAGGCCGATGGTCTGCGGGAAGTCGTCGGGGACGGCGAGCACCTGCTCGGGGGTGAGCCCGGCCAGGCCCTGCGCCAGGATCGACGCGAAGCCGCGCGTCGTGGGCGCCTCGCGGGGAGCCGTGGCGTGCAGGTGCACGATCCCGCCCTCCACATCGACGACGATGAAGACGGGCGCCTGGCACTCCTCCACGCGCTCGAAGAGGTCCGGGTGGTCGCGGTAGCGCTCGGGCAGGTCGGGGAGCTCGTTCGAGAACTCGAGCAGGAGCTGCAGGCGCTCCGGCTTCTCGAGGGCGAGGAACTCCTCGCGGATGTCGCGCAGAGCGTCGGGGAGCGTGGTGTCGGTCATCCGGTCCAGTGTCTCATCGGGGGAGGGGCGGCGGGCGGTCGCAGCGGAGGCCGGGAGCCCGGATCCGGCCCGTCGACGGGCGGATCGGCGCTCCCGGCCTCCGTCGTGACGCGTCAGCGGGCCGCGGGGGCCTCGCCGGGCTCGGCGCCCTGCACGATCGGGACGCGGACGGCGCTGCCCCACTCGGTCCAGGAGCCGTCGTAGTTGCGGACGCCCTCGAAGCCGAGGAGGTGGGTCAGCACGAACCAGGTGTGGGCGGAGCGCTCGCCGATCCGGCAGTAGGCGATGACGGAGTCGCCGTCCTTCAGCCCCGCGCCCTCGCGGTAGATGCCGTTCAGCTCGTCGAGGGGGCGGAAGGTGCCGTCCTCGGCCGCGGCCCTGCCCCAGGGCACGTTCTGCGCGCTCGGGATGTGACCGGCGCGCAGGGCGCCCTCCTCCGGGTAGGCCGGCGCCGTGGTGCGCTGCCCGGTGAACTCCTCCGGGGAGCGGACGTCGATCAGCGGGTTGCCGAAGTGCGCGAGGACGTCGTCCTTGAAGGCGCGGATCTCGGCGTCGCTGCGTTCGACGAGGGGGTACTCGGCGGGCTCCGGGGAGGAGGCGTCGGTGGTCGTCGGGCGGCCCTCCGCGAGCCACTTGTCGCGGCCGCCGTCGAGCAGACGGACGTCCTCGTGACCGAAGAGGGTGAAGACCCAGAGCGCGTAGGCGGCCCACCAGTTGTTCTTGTCGCCGTAGACGACGACGGTGGTGTCGCGGGCGATGCCCTTGCCGCCGACGAGCGCGGCGAACGCGGCGCCGTCGATGTAGTCGCGCTGCACCGGGTCGTTGAGGTCGGTGTGCCAGTCGATCTTGACGGAGCCGGGGATGTGGCCGGTCTCGTAGAGCAGGACGTCCTCGTCGGACTCGACGACGACGAGACCGGGAGTGCCGAGGCGCTGCTCGAGCCAGTCGGCGCTGACGAGCCGTTCGGGGTGCGCGTAGGAGGCGAACTTCGGCGACGGATCGGTTTCGACGGACAAGGAGGACCTCCAGGATGGTGCGCGGAGCGCGGGCGTGATTCCACGGCGGGCTACGCTGGAGCCCGCCCTTCAGCGACAGTACGCGTCCGCGGACGACGCCGCACGGAGGGCGCCGTAAGAGTTCGACACAGAACCGCGGCGGCTCCGTGCCCGGTGCGGCCGCCGCCACTGAGCGCATGGACCCCGCCGTGCGCAGGATGCGAGACGCGAGTGAGCCCCGACGACGTCCGATCGACGAGCAGCCTGACCGCCCGCTCGCCCCAGATCAGCGGGCACGAGATCGCGTCGACGCTGGTGCCCCCGCGCCAGTTCGAGGGCGCCACCTTCGAGAGCTACCGTCCCGACCCGGAGTACCCCTCGCAGGCCGACGCGGTGGAGGCTCTCCGCGCGTTCGCCGCCGGCGGCGGATCCAAGGGAGGCGGAGGCGGCTTCCTGGGCTTCGGCCGGAAGAAGGCCCCCGCGGTCAAGCCGGGCGTGTACCTCGACGGCGGCTTCGGCGTCGGCAAGACCCACCTGCTCGCGGCGATCTGGCACGCGGTGCCGGGCCGCACCTACTTCGGGACGTTCATCGAGTACACCGCACTCGTCGGCGCGCTCGGCTACGCGGCGACCGTCTCGCTCCTCAAGGGCTCGGCGCTGCTGTGCATCGACGAGTTCGAGCTGGACGACCCGGGCGACACGATGCTGATGACGCGGCTCCTCGGCGAGCTGGTCGCCTCCGGGACCCGCATCGCCGCGACCTCGAACACCCCGCCCAACGCGCTGGGCGAGGGGCGCTTCGCCGCGGCGGACTTCCTCCGCGAGATCCAGTCGATGGCCGCCCACTTCGAGACGATGCGGATCGACGGCACCGACTACCGGCGCCGCGACATCGAGGGCCACGCCGTGGTGCGCACCGACGAGGAGATCGACGCTCTCGTCGCGGCCGCCCCCGCCGGCTCCGTCGTCACCGACGACCCGTTCGCGGACGCCGTGCACCACCTGGGCACCGTGCACCCCTCCCGCTACATCAAGGTGATCGACGGCGTCGACACCATCGTGCTCCGGGGCGTCACCGCTCTGACCGACCAGACCGACGCCCTGCGCCTCGTGGCCTTCATCGACCGGGTCTACGACGCGCAGATCCCGGTCCTCGCCTCCGGGACGCCCCTCGACGAGGTCTTCGGCGGCGACATGCTGAGCGGCGGCTACCGCAAGAAGTACCTGCGCTCGATGTCGCGGCTCATCGCGCTCACCTCGATGGCGCCCCGCTCCTAGGGGCGGATCCGCTCTCCTCCCGGCGTTCCCGGGGTCGTCGTCGTGCCGTCCGCCAGCGCGCCGTAACGCGCTTTTTACACAGGGGCCTCGGCCGTAACCTCCGCGAAACGTGGTGCCTCACGGGACGAAACCTCGCGCCACCAGACTGTCGGCTACCCGAGGTGACCCGACACCCGCGTGTCTCCAGGCCGTGCTCCGACGCAGCGTCCTCGCTCCGGGCTTTTCTCTGCACACTCACGAGAGGTTCAACAATGGATCAAGGCAATACCGCGTTCCTGCTCATCGCAGCCGCGCTGGTCCTGCTCATGACCCCCGGGCTCGCCTTCTTCTACGGCGGCCTGGTGCGTGCGAAGAGCGTCATCAGCATGATGATGCTCAGCTTCGGAGCCATGGGCCTCATCGGGGTCCTCTGGGTCCTGTACGGCTACGCGATCGCGTTCGGCAACGGCCCGTCCGGCCCCGCAGGGACCGACACCTTCGTCGGCATCGACGGCGTCCTCGGCATCGACACCGCCCAGATCGGCCTGCAGGGCATCTACAACGACGCGCTCGGCGAGCAGACGTCGGCCTACCCGACGCTGGCCTTCGCCGCGTTCCAGGCGACGTTCGCGATCATCACCGTCGCGCTCATCTCCGGCGCCATCGCGGACCGGGCGAAGTTCGGCGCCTGGATGGTCTTCGCCGGCGTCTGGGCCACCGTCGTCTACTTCCCGGTCGCCTCGTGGGTCTTCAACTTCACCCTCGGCGACGACGCCACCGTCGTCGACGGCGGCTGGATCGCCTACGGCGTCGGCGCGATCGACTTCGCGGGCGGCACCGCCGTCCACATCAACGCCGGAGCGGCGGCCCTCGCTCTCGCCCTGGTGCTCGGCAAGCGCGTCAACTTCACCAAGGGCGCGCACCAGCCGCACAACCCGCCGTTCGTGCTCCTGGGCGCCGGACTGCTGTGGTTCGGCTGGTTCGGCTTCAACGCCGGCTCCGAGCTCGCCGCCGACGGCATCGCGGCCGTCGCCTTCCTGAACACCATCGCCGCTCCGGCCGCCGCGATCCTCGGCTGGCTCGTCGTCGAGAAGATCAAGGACGGCAAGCCCACCTCGATCGGCGCCGCCTCGGGCGCGGTCGCGGGCCTCGTCGCGATCACCCCGGCGTGCGCCAGCCTGTCGCCGTTCTGGGCGATCGTCCTGGGAGTCATCACCGGAGCCGTCTGCGCCCTGGCGATCGACCTCAAGTACCGCCTCGGCTACGACGACTCGCTCGACGTGGTCGGCGTGCACCTGGTCGGCGGCCTCATCGGAACGCTCTACATCGGCTTCTTCGGCACCGGCGTGGGCCTGTTCCTCACCGGCGACGCGAGCCAGCTCGGCAAGCAGGCCCTCGCGGCCTTCACCGTCCTCGCCTACTCCTTCGTCATGACGCTCCTCATCGGCTGGATCATCCAGAAGACGATGGGCTTCCGCGTGAAGAACGAGGACGAGATCGCCGGCATCGACACGGCCATCCACGGCGAGGCGGGCTACGTCCTGGCGGACTGACCCCCTCCTCCGCAGCACCCGACGGGGTGCCGGCTCTCCGGAGCCGGCACCCCGTCGGCGCGTCCGGGCCGGGCGACCGCCGGGCGCGCCCCCGCGGGCGGGCGGCTGAGAATCCGGGCTAGGGTTCCGGGGTGCCCTCCTCGCGCTCGGTCGTGTCCCTGCTCCTCCGACTCCTCGGCCGCGCGGTCGCCCCGCGGCCGGACGCCGGGCCCCGCCCGCAGCGCCCGTACCTGAGCACGACGGCGCCGACCCCGGGCGCGAGCGGAGTGGGCCGCACCGTCGAGGTCGACCCGTCGCGGCTCCGCGGGGTCCGCCTGGGCTACGCGCCCACGCCCGACGGCGACCCGGACCCGGGCGAGGTCGTCTGGACCTGGGTGCCGTACGAGGAGGACGACGGCCGCGGCAAGGACCGCCCGGTGCTCGTGCTCGCGGTCGAGAAGTCGGGGACGGTGCTCGCCGTGCGGCTGAGCTCGAAGGAGCACTCCGACTACCTGGCGGTCGGCGCCGGCGGCTGGGACCCGGACGGGCGGCCCAGCTGGGTCGACCCGGAGCGCGTGTTCCGCGTGCACCCCGCCGGGATGCGCCGCGAAGGAGCAGCTCTGGAGCGCGCTCGGTACGACGCCGTCGCCCGGGTGCTCTCGGCGCGGTACGGCTGGCACTGAGCGCTCGACGTCGTCGAGCGGCCACGAGAGGTCGCCGCTGAGCGCCTCAGGGGAGATCCCTGCCCGTCGAACGAGAGCCGTGCTCCTCGGAGGAGGCGTCAGACCGGGTCGATCGGCACGAAGCCCGCGTACTTCGCGGCGCGGCCGTCCCCGGAGGACGTGCCCGTGAGCCTCCGCTGCACCCACGGCGCGACGTGCTGCCGGTAGTACTGCACGGTTCCGCCGCGCCGGAGTGCGGCCTCGGGAGCGTCGGGCAGCGCGGCGGGCGGCGTGAGCCCGAGCGCCCGCAGGACCCGGTCGGCCACCCGCCGGTGTCCCCGCGGGCCGAGGTGCAGGCGGTCCTCCGACCACAGCTCCGGATCGGCGAAAGCGGGGTCGTGCCAGTTGTCGGCGACGACCACGTCGGTCCGGTGGCTCGTCCGGCGCAGGACGGCGTCGGTCAGCGCGTCCCCGCGGCGGCGGATGAGCGAGCCGAGCGGGAGCCGCGGCGACGGGTCGGCGCCGGCCAGGGCGATCAGCACGACGCCCTGCTCGTCGCAGCGCTCGAGCACACGGAGGTAGGCGTCGGCGATCCGCTCGATGTCGGCCCGCGGGCGCAGCATGTCGTTGCCGCCTCCGTTGAAGGAGAGGTGGGTCGGGCCGAGGGCGAGCGCGGGCTCGAGCTGCTCGGCGAGGATCGGCGCGATGAGCCGGCCCCGGATCGCGAGGTTGGCGTACTCGATCCGCTCACCCGTGGCCGCCGCCCATCCCGCGGCCGCCAGATCGGCCCAGCCGCGCGGGGTGCCGTCCGGCCGCTCGTCGCCGACGCCCTCGGTGAAGGAATCGCCGATCGCGACGTAGCGGACGGCCGTCATCGGCGGGTTCCGGAGGTGCGCATCGTGGCACTGTACCGCTCCGCGGCCGGGCTCAGGCGCGGCGCCTCAGCGGGGTGACCGGTGCCGAGCGGATGCTGCTGGGGCGGGCCGGAGTCGCGGCGCCCGGCGCTGCGGCGAGCAGCTCCTCCTCGGGCCGGGTGCCGGGCCGATGCTCGCGCTCGGGACGCGGGGCGGCCCGGAACCAGGCGGCCAGCGCGGACGACCGGCGGTGCCTCCGGTGGTCGCGGTCCAGCTCGGCGGTGCCTCGGTAGCCGGAGCCCCGGGCGATGCGGTCGAGGCCGCCGAGAGCGACGGGGGTGCTCGCCATCAGGACGGCGGCCAGCTCGAGTCGGCGGAGGGCGAGGTGCTCGTCGAGGCCGAGCCCGTAGCAGCGGCGGAACCGCAGCCGCAGCAGCAGGGCGGGCATCCGCAGCTCGGCGGCGAGGTGATGGACGGTGAAGCGCCGATCGAGGTAGCGCTCGTTGACGAGGGCGGCCGCCGCGATGGCGACGACGTCGAGCGGCCGGCGGGAGGCGGCGAGGCGGGGGGTGGGGGTTCGGATGTCCAGGGGAGGCATGCACAGGAGACGCGCGAGGTCCCTGTTCGTGACGCGGAGGCGCGGAATGCGTCCGGGGTGGCGCAGTGATCGGTGTCGGACCGGCTCGACCGGCAGGGGCTGTGCCATCGTCGGGAGGGGGCGGAGTCCCCGCCGATCCGGAACCAACACCCAGGAGGGGACCGCATGGCGCACGCCGCGCTGATCATCCACAGCGCACGGAAGGTCGACGCGGCCGGGACGGTGGAGGACCACTGGCTCCGCGCGCGGGACGGCGCGATCACGGCGACCGGCACCGGCACCGGCTGGCAGGCGCAGGCGGAGGGGGCGGAGCTGCACGACGCGCGGGGCCTCACCGCTGTCCCGGGCTTCCTCGACCTCCACGTGCACGGAGGGGGCGGTCACCGCTTCGACGGAGGAGCGGAGGCGATCCGCGCGGGCCTCGCGCTGCACCGCTCCCGCGGCACCACGCGCTCGCTGGTCAGCCTGGTCTCGGCGCGGCTGGAGCAGCTGGAGGCCTCTCTGGACGCGGTCTCGGCTCTCGCGGCCGCCGACCCGCTCGTGCTCGGCGCGCACCTGGAGGGCCCGTTCCTCGCGCCCTCGCGCAGGGGAGCGCACGACCCCGCGGCTCTCGTGCACCCCTCCTCCGGCGCGGTCGGCCGGCTGCTGGACGCCGCCCGCGGACGCCTCGCGCAGATCACGCTCGCGCCCGAGCTGCCGGGAGCCCTCGCCGCGGTGGAGCGGCTCGCCGGCGCCGGCACGGTGGTCGCGGTGGGCCACACCGAGGCGGACGCCGACCAGGCGCGGGCCGCGTTCGACCGCGGAGCCCGGCTGATCACGCACGCGTTCAACGCCATGCCCGGGATCGGCCACCGCTCCCCGGGCCCGATCCCGGTGGCACTGGGAGACGAGCGGGTCGCGCTCGAGCTGATCCTCGACGGCCGGCACGTGGACGTCGAGGTGGTGCGGCTCGCGTTCGCGGCGGCTCCCGGGCGGATCGCGCTCGTCACCGACGCGATGGCGGCGGCCGGGGCGGGCGACGGAGCGCACCGCCTCGGCCCGCTCGACGTCGAGGTGCTCGGCGGGGTCGCCCGGCTCGCGGGCACCGCTGTGCTCGCCGGATCCACGCTCACGCAGGACGAGACTCTGCGGCGCGCCGTCGGGCCCGGTCGGCTCGGGCTGGAGGCGTCCGTCGCCGCCCTCACCGCCGTTCCCGCCCGCGTGCTCGGCCGTGGCGACCTCGGCCTGCTGGCGCCCGGGTACCGCGCCGACGTCGTCCTGCTCGACGCGTCGCTCCGCGTGCAGCGGGTCTGGGCCGAGGGGCGCCCGTTCCCCGACTCCGCGGCCGGCGCGTCGCGACCCCGGGTCAGGGCGTCGGCGTGACGGTCCAGGTCCCCTCGGTCTGGACGGCCATGACGCCGGGGAGGTCGGCCTCGAACACCTCGGAGAAGGCGACGGAGTCGCCGAACAGCTGCGGCTGATCGGAGGTCGTGAACACGCGGCCGGAGAACGAGTCGTCCGGACCCGCGGGCGTGTAGTCGACCGTCACGCGCGGGACGTCGTCGGAGAAGAACAGAACGGCCGGGCCGGTGCCGGACTGCGCCCCGCTCACCGTCGCGAGATCGTTCCAGCTCTGCAGGCCGAGCGTCCACGGCCCGTCGGCTCGGACGATCACCTGCTGCTCGACGGGGTCGTCGCGGAAGATGCCGGTCAGGAACGACCCGGTCATCGGGGCGGCGGCCTCGCCGAAGGGCGTCATCCGGCCCGCGGCGGTGACGATCGCTGTGCCGGTGCAGGCCGAGCAGTCCAGGCTCAGGACGACCGCGAACTCGCCCTGCCGCTGGAACGACACGTCGGCCGGGCCGGTGCCCGAGACGGTGGCGGGGACTCCCTCGCCGACCGGCCCGGCGTCGACGACGGTTCCGACCGGCTCGGCGGTCGCCGGAGCGGAGGGGGTCGGGCTCGGAGTGATCAGGTCGGTGATGGCGGGTCTCGGCGTCCGCGAGGCGGGCGCGGACGCCGTGGCGCCCGCCTCGGCCCCGCCGCCGGCGGTGCACCCGCCCAGCAGCAGGAGCCCCGCCGCTGCCGTCGTCGCCACTGCCGCTGTCGTCCCCCGAGCCCTCATGCGTCCAGACTGCCAGGGCTGGTCCGGATCGTCGTCCCCGGAGGGAGTCAGAGGAGCAGGGCGCCGAGGCCCGCGGCGGCGAGGACGACGATCCACGGGGGCACGGTCCAGCGCGTCAGCGCCACGAAGGCGCCGATCGCGAGCGCCAGAGCGCCGGTCGAGCCGATGCCCTCGGTCAGCACCGGGTCGTAGAGGGCGCCGCCGAGCAGTCCCACCACGCCGGCGTTCACGCCGGCCAGCGCCCTCTGCGCGACCGGCAGGTGCCGCAGCCGCTGCCAGAACGGGAGCACGCCGACCACGAGCAGAGCGCCCGGCAGGAAGATCGCGACCAGCGCGATCGCCGCCCCCGCGACACCGTCCGGCGTCCCCGCGCCCACCGCGCCGAGGAACGCGGAGAAGGTGAAGAGCGGGCCGGGCACCGCCTGCGCCGCCCCGTATCCGGCCAGGAACTCGCTCTGCCCGACCGTGCCGGCGCCGACCGTCTGCGCCTCCAGCAGAGGCAGCACGACGTGGCCGCCCCCGAACACCAGAGCGCCCGACCGGTAGAAGACGGAGGCGAGACCCGCCGCTCCCTCGCCGGTGAGCGTGGCGAGCAGGGGGAGGCCGACCAGGAGGAGCCCCCAGAGGGCGAGGGCCGAGACCGCGAGCGCCGTCGGGATCCGGACCGCGAACCCCGGGCCGTCGTCCGGAGCCCCCTCCTCGCGGCGGAGCCAGAGAACGCCGGCCAGGCCCGCCGCCGCGATCACCGCCACCTGCAGCGCGGGCTCCGGGGCGAGGAGGACGGCGACAGCCGCTGCGCCGGCGATCGTCGCGCGTCGGCGGTCCGGTGCGAGCGAGCGCGCCATCCCGAGCACGGCCTGTGCGACGACCGCGGCCGCCGCCGCCTGGAGGCCCAGGAGCCAGCCGGCGGAGGCGACATCGCCCGCACCGGCGACGAGCCCGGCGACGAGGACCAGGGCGATCGCCGAGGGGAGCGTGAATCCGCACCACGCGGCGACCAGTCCGGCGAGTCCCGCGCGCTGCAGGCCGACCGCCATCCCGACCTGGCTGGACGCGGGTCCGGGGAGGAACTGGCACAGCGCGACGAGGTCGGCGTACGCGCGATCGGTCAGCCAGCCGCGGCGCACCACGAACTCCTCGCGGAAGTAGCCGAGGTGCGCGATCGGCCCGCCGAACGAAGTCAGCCCGAGGCGGAGGAACACGAGGAGCACGGGGAGGGCGCCGCCCCGCTGCAGCCGACCCGTCTCCGACACGGGGGCATCCTGCCAGACGGCGGTGTCCAGCACGCGTCGTGTCACCGGAAAAGGGACGATAAGCGGCCGGATAAGCGATTCCTTCTTCTCCGGTTGATGAAACGGTGGGTAGAAATACTGAACCCCTTCTCATCCCCTCTGTTAGCCTGATCCGGCTTCCCTTTCCTTCTCGAGGAGAAGGTGATCCGCACCAGTAGCGCGAGCGCTGCCGCTCGTTCACTGAACGCCTTCTCCTCCTCTTTCGATCGGTGTACCCGGAACGGTGACGATCGGAAAGGCTCTCTCTTCCGTGACTCCTCAGGACACTGCCGTCGGCGACTCCGCCGACTCCTCCCGCACCGGCTCCCGATCGGGCGTCAAGGCCCTCTCCGCTCTCTCCCGCCGCACGATCCTCGCCGGATCCGTCGCCGGCGCGGGCGCGATCGCCTTCGCGACGCCGGCCCTCGCGGCCGGCGACCTCACCGCGGTGCCCCGACTGCCCGGCGAGGTCTCGCGCCTGTCCACCGCCACGTCGAAGACGGGCGGGAAGCGCTACGAGATCATCGACGTCGTCGTCGCGGGGGACCGGGCGCGCCTGTTCGTGCCGCACGCGACGCCTCCGTCGCAGACCAGGGGCGCATCGATGCTCTGGTACTACCACGCCCGCAACGGCACCCACACGGCGCTCTCGAGCGCCTTCGCGTACTCGGCCGACCTCGCCGTGGACCGCGGCATCGTCAGCATCTGCCCGACCTACGGCGGCAGCATCTGGTCGAGCCCGCGGGCGATCGAGATCCAGGCCGCTGTCGTCGCCTGGGCCTCGTCGGTGTGGCGGATCGACGCGAGCCTCCTGCGCTCCGACTCCGGGGGCGGGCCGCTTCTGACCTGGGCCTACGGGAAGCGGATGGTGCCGAACATCCGGGGCGCGTACCTCTGCAACAGCTCCTACGACATGGAGGAGCGGGCGGCGAGCGAACCGGACCGGATCGGCCCCGAGTACGCCGACGCCGCGGCCATCGCCGCCACCAACCCGGCGCGGCTGCCCGCGTCGGTGTGGCGCGGTGCGCGGCTGAGGATCACAGGATCGCCCGACGACAAGGTCGTTCCGTTCGCCCTGCACGGCGCCGCCCTCCACGCCGCGGCCCTGCCCCTGGCGAAGGAGGCGACGGTCCGCACCCACCCGGGGGAGGGCACCGACGGGCACAAGGTCCCGAGCTTCACCAACAAGGAGATGCTCGACACCTTCCAGCGCTGGATCACCGAGGGCCCCGTGCCGCAGACGGAGCCCGAGCCCGAGACGCCACCCGTGTCCACGCTGCCCGGCGCGGGCACCTACGAGAACGGCGCCGCGCAGATCGTCACCACCGGCACCTGGACGACGCTGAAGGCCACCGCGGACAGCGGCGGGAGCATCGCCTACTCGACCAGCTCCGGCGCCTCCGCGACGCTCGCCTTCACCGGCACGAGCATCGCCTGGATCAGCCGACTCACGTCGTCCTCCGGGATCAACGACGTCGAGCTCGACGGTGTGAAGGTCGCCTCCGTCGACCGCTACAGCGCGTCCACCCGCTCGAAGCAGACGGTGTGGAGCAGCGGACAGCTCGCCGCCGGGCCGCACACGCTGACGATCCGCCGGGGGAGCGGCCGCAATCCGGCCTCGACCGGGACCAACCTGCTGCTCGACTCCTTCGTGGTCGGCGACGCGACGCCTCCGCCGGCGACGACGCTGCCCGGAGCGGGCACCTACGAGAACGGCGCCGCCCCGATCGTCACGACCGGCACCTGGTCGACGTTGAAGGCGAGCACGGACAGCGGCGGCAGCATCGCCTACTCGACCACCGCGGGCGCCTCCGCAACCCTCGCCTTCACGGGTACCAGCGTGAGCTGGATCAGCCGCCTCACCGGCTCGTCCGGCATCAACGAGGTCGAGCTCGACGGAGTCAAGGTCGCGTCCGTCGACCGCTACAGCGCCGCGACGCGGTCGAAGCAGACGGTCTGGAGCAGCGGACAGCTCGCGGCCGGGCCGCACACGGTGACCATCCGCCGCGGGAGCGGCCGCAACCCGGCCTCGAGCGGCACCAACCTGATCCTCGACGCGTTCGTGGTCGGCGACGCCGCTCCGGTCCCCACGGTCACCGTGCCCACGCCGATCGCGGAGTGGTCCTTCGCCGAGAGCGCCGCCCCCTTCGCCTCGGCCGTCGCGGGCGCTCCGGCGCTCCGGCAGGGCGCGGGCTCCTCCGCCCGCGCCGTCGCCACGCCGTTCGGCACCGGAGTCGCCCTCAACGGGACGACGGACCACCTGGTCGTCCCCAAGGACGAGGTCGGCCCGCTCAACCTGGGCGCCTCGACCGGCCAGGTGACGATCGCGGTGTGGGTGCTCAACTCCGACGCGGACGGCGCCTGCATCGCGGGCGTCTGGGAGGAGTCGACGGTCGGGCCGCTGCGCTCCTATGCGCTGTTCAACAACCTCCCCGAGTACGGCGGCTGGGAGCGCGTGTGCATGCACGTCTCGAAGCTCGGCGGGCCGACGCCCGGCTACCCGTACTCGCGCGACTACTCGGTGGAGCCCCGCCGGATCACGCGCGGCGTGTGGCAGCTGCACGTCGGGACGTATGACGGCGCAGTCGCGGTCTCGTACCTCGACGGCGCCGCCACCGCGTATCCGGTGTACACCGACAAGCTCGGCGCGACTTACGCCAAGAACCCCTACGTCTACCCCGACGGCCTCAACGCGGCTCCGGGCGACTTCGTGGTCGGAGCGGTCGGCCGGGACGGCACGATGATCAACCGCTTCGCCGGCTCCCTCGCCCGACTGCGGGTGTGGGACCGGGCGCTGACCGCGGAGCAGGTGAAGCAGCTCTACTCGGCCGAGAAGGGCGCTCTCGGCTGACGATCCGAGGGCGGTGACACGAGTCCGAGAAGCGGATGATCCGCTTCTCGGACAAGGCCGTTCGAGCGATAGCGGGCGTCCCTCTTTCGAGGGTGGTGTTATCGGCTGAATACAGATCGGCGGGCGGCCGCTTCACGGCTGCTCCGCCGTTCTCCGCCGCCTGTATCCGCTGCGCGGGATTCCGTACTCAGGCGGACGTGCGCTCCCGGAGGGCCGTACGGCGGGGGATCATCGCCCGGCGGCCGCGCAGCCCTGTCCCGGATCTCGGAGTGCGGCCCCGCGCCAGATGCGCACCGGCGCGACCACCTCCCAGCCGAGGGTGAGGTAGAGGGCGCGGCCGTCCGTGCTGGCGACGAGGAGACCGCTCCGTGCACCCTCGGACCGGGCCCAGGCGGTGAGGGCGTCGACGACCCGCCGTCCCAGCCCGCGTCGGCGGAACCGCGCATCGGTCTCGATCCGGTCCAGGACCGCGACCGTCCCGTGCACGGCGGCGGTGCCCTGAGCGGCGACGACTCCGTCGACCAGCAGCCGGACGCTCGCCACTCCGTCGGCGGCCTCGAGCACGGCTCCCGCGAGCAGGGCACCCTCGGCGGTGCGGCCCGGGCCGAGGAGCGCCGCCATCAGGCTCTCGTCGCCCGCGACGAGCTCCAGCCCGGCGGCGGGCGCGAGGCGGGCGTCGTCGCCCAGGCCGATGACCGTCAGCCACTCCTGGGGCCCGGCCACCCGCTCGGCGCCCGCCTGCAGCGCGGAGGGCGACGGATCGACCAGGATCCGCTCCCGCGTGCGCGACTCCGCTCCGACATCGACCAGCCAGGCCCCGTCCTCGCGGACGCGCTGCACGCCGCGTGCCCGGCACCAGCCCTCGACCCAGTCGTCCACCCGCTCCGTCGTCGTGATCACGCCCCGAGAGCAGCCGCGACCGGACGGGCGCGATCGTGGGAAGCGGGTTCTCCCGGCGGTGGCCGTCGATCCCCAGCAGGACCGCCCTCGCCCGGATCGCACCCCGCGCACCGCGATCCGCCGGGTCCTCCCGTTGTCAACCTCAGTGCCACGGCGCCGTCCCCGGCCCTACCGTCGGCGCGAGACATCCGCTGCACCGCCGGGACCCTGACGGCCGTGCCGAGAGTGAGGGGCCGATCCGATGCCCAGGCAGGACGGCGACCCGCGGAGCACCACCCGAGTGCTGCGCGAGCTGGTCTCCGCGTTCGAGGATCCGGGGGCCGTGCACCCGGCGCTCGCCCGGCAGGTGCGGAGCGCCGCCCGCGAGCTGCTCGGCGCGTCGGAGCGGGAACCGCTGCGCCTGCGCGTGCGGATGCCGACCCTGATGGTCCCGCGCTCGGTCGTGGACGAGGTGCCCGATCCGCCCCCGGTGCCGCCCGCCGCGCTCTGACCCGACGGCGCTCGTACACTCGGACGATGCGACACGGCATCGTCATCCTCCCGCAGGACCCGTGGGCCGAGGCCCGCCGGAAGTGGCAGTCGGCCGAGGGCCTGGGCTTCGACCACGCGTGGACCTACGACCACCTCTCCTGGCGCTCCCTCGCCGACCAGCCGTGGCACGCGACCGTCCCCACCCTCACCGCTGCCGCGATGGTGACCGAGACGCTCCGCCTGGGCACGTTCGTGGCCTCCCCGAACTTCCGCCACCCGGTGCCGTTCGCGAAGGAGATCGCGACGCTGGACGAGATCTCGGGCGGTCGGACGATCCTCGGGGTCGGCTCGGGCGGCACGGGCTTCGACGCGCGCGTGCTCGGGCAGCCCGACTACTCGCCCCGGCAGCGGCACGAGCGCTTCACCGAGTTCGTCACGGCCCTCGACGCGCTGCTGCGCTTCGAGGAGCCCGGCTCGAGCGGCGTGGACCTCGAGGGGGAGTGGTTCACCGCCCGCTCGGCGCGGATGGTGGGCGAGCCGGTGCAGCGCCCCCGCGTCCCGTTCGTCCTCGCCGCGAACGGGCCGAAGGGCCTCGCGCTCGTCGCCGAGCGCGGGCAGGGCTGGGTCACCACCGGCCCGGAGGGAGTGTCGAGCGAGGAGTGGTGGCGGGCGGTCGCGTCCCTCTCCCGGCGGCTCGACGCGGCGCTCGACGCGGCCGGGCGCGACCCGCGCACCGTCGAGCGCCACCTCTCGCTCGACTCCGGGGGCGACTACTCCCTCGAGAGCGTCGCCCGGTTCGAGGACATGGCCGGCCGGGCGGAGGAGCTCGGCTTCACGGACGTGATCGCGCACTGGCCGCGGCGCGACGGCGTCTACGCGGGCGACGACGAGGTCCTCTACGAGGTCGCCTCGCGCTTCTGACCGGGCCTCGGGGGCTCCGGAGCGGTCCTCAGACCGCGCGGGCGCTCCCGCGGTCGACGAGACGCGCGGGCAGGAGGCGGATCGACGGCTCCTCGCCGCGGGACGGCTGCTCGATCCGCTCGACGAGCGTGTCGACCAGGTGCGCGCCGAGCTCGGCGGCACCCGTCTCGACGTAGCTGTAGGGGAGCGAGAAGTCGCGGGCGAACTCGGCCGAGTACAGGCTCACGACGGACAGCTGCCCGGGCACGGCGACAGCGCGTCGGCCCAGGATCGCGGGAAGCATCGCGATGGTCCGGTCGCTGTGGACGACCAGCGCCGTGAGACCGGGGTTGTCGTCGAGGAACGCCGTGACCATCGGCTCGACGGCGTCGGCGGCGGTGGCGGCCGGGCGCAGCACCAGCTCGATCCCGAGCCGACCGGAGGTCTCGAGAGCCGACTCGCGGAACCGGAGCCCGTAGGTCCCTCCGCGGTCGAAGACGCGCTCAGGCGGGGTGATGAGACCGATGCTCCGATGCCCGAGGGCGCCCAGGTGCTCGATCAGCAGGCGGGCCGCGTCGCCGAAGTCGAGGTCGAAGACGTCCACCCCGGAGGCGTCCGCGGGCACGCCGAGGGCGGCACCGGGCCGCCGCGAGGCGCGCAGGACGGGCAGCCGGTCGTCGTCGTCCGCGACGCTCAGGAGGATCAGTCCGTCGACCTGGCCGGAGCGCGTGAGCCGGCGGACGGCAGCCGCCCCGTCGGCCTCGGTGGCCAGCAGCACGTCGTAGCCGAGCTCGCGGGCGCGGGCCGTGATGGGGAGCACGTACTCGACCATCGCGGGCGCGAACTCGTCCGGGTCGAAGTGGACGAGCAGGCCCAGCGCCATGGTGCGGCGCGTCGCGAGCGCCCGTGCTCCGGCGTTGACCGTGAAGTCGAGCTCGGCGATCGCGTCCTCGATGCGCTTGCGCGTCTCGGGGGAGATGCTGCGCTTGCCGGAGAGGACGTACGACACCGTGCTGCGCGAGACCCCTGCCGCTTTCGCGACGTCTCCGATCGTGGCCATCTCCACCCCCGCTCGAACCGTGTCGAGAGTGGCAGTGCGGCGCGGCGCACGCAACTCGGGCGCCGCGTCCCCGGAGCGAGCACCGGACGCTGCGGCTCCGGCGCTCTGCTCGTCCACGGCGCGCTCGTCCCCGTCGGGGAACCTCCGGTCCCGACGACACGCCGACGCGGCCGGGCGCACGAGGTGCCCGGCCGCGTCAGGGCGTTCTGGACGGATCAGCCGCAGCGCGCCGCACCGTAGGCCGGTGCCGTGGATCCGCTCGCCGCAGCGCCGTCGACCGTCCCCGCGATCCGCACGTCGAGAGCGCCGGCTCCGACACTCGCAGCGCGGGTGCTGAAGGCGGCTGAGACCGTCTTGCCGGGAGCGACTCCGGTGAAGGTCTTCGTGCCCCAGGCCGAGCCGATCGTGACGTCAGCGGCGACCGCGCTGGTGTTGGTCGCCGTCCCCGTGATCGTGACCTTCCCCGCGGTGCAGCGCGAGGCCGCCGTGCCGCTCACCGTCAGGCCCGTGGTCCGCCCGACGAAGGGCGTGACCGAGATCCTGTCGATGTTGGGCGCGTACTGCGAGGTGAGCAGGACGCCGGGGAAGGTGTCGGAGAGGTAGGTCGTCCCGTCGAAGCCCGGGAGCTCCTTCGAGGTGATCGCGATGGTGTTCGAGCCCTTCCTGAGCGTGACCGGCACGCTCAGGTCCCACAGCTGGTTCTGGTGGAACGTGTGCGGGAAGAGCACGCGCTGCGTCACTCCGTTGACCGTGATGTCCGCGTGGCGGGCGAGCGGGTCGGGGTTGTAGTGCGTCGCGGGGGACTGCTCCTCGTTGGAGTAGCGCAGCGTGAGCGCGTACGTCCCGTCCTGCTCGGCCTTCACGTCGCCGAAGGTCAGGGTCGAGTCGCCGTCGCGTCCGCCCCCGATGTTCCCGACGGCCTTGCCGCCCGACGCGAAGGACAGGTCGCGGACCGTGGCGGGGCCGGTGATCGTGGCCGCCTCCGCCTCATAGCTCGTCGTCGCGGGCGGGTTCGCGCTCGCTCCGATGACGATCCGATCGACGAGGAGCGTGCCGCTCGTGCCGACGACCTCGATCTTGTTCACGCCGCCCGAGAGGAAGACCTGACGGGTCGAGCTCGCGCCCACCGGCCCGACCTTCACATCGTTCACGTAGAGGTCGCCGGTGCCGCCGCCCAGGGTGTCCACGGTCACGGAGGACGGCGCGTCCTTCGCGGAGTAGCCCCAGACGGTGGTGGAGGCGCCGCTAGTGAGCGTCGCCGTGCCCGAGCCGGAGACGCCGGCGCGGGAGTAGTCGGCCGTCGCTCCGTTGTCGAGCGTGCCGGTCTCGGCCTCGTGGATCGAGGTCGCGGCGGCCGCGCTGGGGAGGGAGAGCTCGATCTTGTCGACGATCGCGTCGCCCACGGTCGACTTCGTGCCGGCGAGGTTCTTCGCGGCGAGCGAGATCGTGTGGGTGCCGGCGGTCAGCTTCACCTTCGTGTCCGCGTGGTCCCAGACCACGAACTTGTAAGCCAGCGGAAGGAGGATCTCCTGCTCCGCAGCGCCGTCGACGCTCAGGAACGCGTTGATCGGACCCTGCTGGGCGTTGGCGGCGTAGGTGTTGAGGGAGTTGGCGAAGACGCTGAGGTCGTACTCGCCGTCCTTCGGGACGGTGACCGCGAAGTCGAGCTTCAGGTCGCCGCCGGTGCGGATCCCGCCGACGTTGCGTCCGCCCGAGGTGTAGAAGCCGCCGACGTTGGTCGGCGAGCCCTCGGGTCCGTTGAGGTTCCGCGATCCGGTGTAGCGGGCGTCCTCGGCCTCGTACTTCTGGCGGAAGTCGACGGGTGAGGCGGACGGCGACGACGCGTTGGCGCCCGGGGTCAGGACGACCTCGTAGGCGGAGTCGACGTCGAGCGCGGGGAGGGATCCGCCGAAGTCGAGCGAGAGGGCGCCGTCCACGACGGACGCGTCGAACTCCTTGACCGTCTGCGGGGCTCCCGAGTCGCCGACCTGGCCGGTCCAGCGGATCTCGCTGACCTCCACGTGGACCTTCGAGCCGAAGGTGGCGGCCGGGATGCGCTCGAACGCGACCTTCTGCGAGCCGCCGACGCCTCCGAAGAGGGCTCTCGCCTGCTTGGCCGCGGTGTCGAGGGTCGCGACGCCCTGGAGGGTGTAGCTCTGGCCGGGCTTGGGCGGCGTGACCGCGACGGTGTCGCCGGTCATCGAGGCGTAGGCGTTGAGGAGCCACCACTGGCCGTTGGCGCGGTTGGCCTGCACCGCGGAGTCGGAGAGGTTGCCGTCGATGTTCCAGTAGGCGATGTCGCCGTCGACCTTCTTGTCCTCGAGCGCGCTGATCCACTGGACCATCTGGCCGGGCACGGAGGTGTGGTAATTGAAGGCGTACTCGTTGAGGTTCACCGGCAGGTGCTTCCCGGCGTAGGACGTGCCCGCGTACAGCTCGTCCTCCCAGGCCCGGAAGCGGTCGACGTTGGTGCGGATCTCACCCGGGGCGCTCAGCTCGTGCCAGGTCATCACGTCGGGGACGGTGTCCTGCTCGAGCGTGTGGGTCATGAACCCGCGGACCTGGTCGTAGAGGACGCTGGTGTTCGGTCCGGCGATGCGGGCGTCGGGCATCCTGTCGCGGATCAGCGCGTAGGTGCTGTCCCAGGCCGCGAAGAACGCGGTCGGGTCCTCCAGCCAGCTCTTCCCGTCGTAGCTCCACTTCCCGTTGCCGAACATGTTGCCCTCGGGCTCGTTGAACGGCACGAACACGATGTTGTCCTGGTACTCCTCGGGGAGCGCGAGCACCTGGTCGACCTGCGTGGCGATCTTCGCCTGGTAGTCGGCCAGCTTCTCCTGGGGAGTACTGCCCGGCCACTCGTAGGGGAAGCCGCGGTAGATGTCCGTCATGTAGATGTAGGTGTCGCCGTCCGAGGTGTCGGCGACGGCCTTCGCGACGCTCAACGCGTCCGCGCCCGGATGCTGCGGCCCGTCCTGCGCCTTGGTCGAGACCGTGCGCAGGTCGATCCCCTCGAGGAGGTTGTCGGAGGGGAGGCCCTCGCCGTAGACCCCGTAGAGGGTGCCGGACGCGCCGCCCATGAACTCCCCGGTGCTCGTGCCGAGGTCGATGGTCATCTCGTCGAGTGCGCGCACCGTGACGGTCGCCGTGACCGCGGTGCCGAGGCCGGTGACGGTGCCCTTCACGGTGAAGGTGCCGCGCTTCGCGTACGCGGAGGCGGGGACGCTCTCCCAGGTGACCGGGGCGTCACGGTTCACGCCGTCGGAGTAGGTGGCGGGGACCCCCGGCAGGGCCGGCGCGACGCCGATGCCGGTGGTGACCGCGACGCTCGTCGAGAGAACGCCGGTGACGGCCGGCGCGGCGTCGCCCGCCAGACCCCGGACCTGAGCGGCGGTCAGAGCCCGGTTGTAGACGCGGAAGTCGTCGATCGCTCCGTCGAAGTAGGGGTGCACGTTCCAGAGCGCCCGGCCGATGTTGCCGCTCTTGGAGGCGGAGGCGGAGTAGAGCTGCTTCGCGAGGTCGACGGAGGCGGGAGCCGTCGCGACCTGCAGACCGTTGAGGTACAGGGTCACGGTCGTGCCGTCCATCGTCGCGGTGACGTTGACCCACTGGTCCTTCTGCAGCGGCGAGGAGCTGGAGACTCCGGTCTCGCCGCCGTCCTTCAGCTGCTTGATGATCGCGCGGGCGCTGCCGCCGTCGAACGACGGAGCGAAGGCCGACGCGGCGTCGGGGCTGATGCCCAGGCACCACAGCCACTGGAAGCCTCCGGTGCCGGACCACTTCGTCCAGGCGGAGACGGTGGTCTGCGTCACGCCCTGGAAGAGCCCGTTCGGCACGGTCAGGTACGGCGCGGAGGTCGAGTCCGCCGCGCCCCCGGGAAGGTCGATCGCGGTCGTACCGGCCTTCCGACCCGCGACGTACGTCGCTCTCGCGCTGTTGACGACGGTGCCGTCGAGCTTCTTCGACGAGAGGTCGGCGACCGTGGATCCGGACACCTGCCCCTGCTCGAAGTCGTACTGGAGGATGAGCGCGTCGGCGGGGACGGAGGTGTCGGCCGCGGAGGCGGACTCGGCGCTCGGGAGAGCGACGGCGAGGGCGGCGAGTGTCGCGGCACTCAGCGCGAGGGCGAGGGAGCGGGTGCCGCGCCTCGGGGAGGACATCGTTGTCACGCTGGTCACTTTCTGTGGGGACAGCCGGCCGGACGACGGCGGGCGTCGGTCCGGGGTCGGAGCAACAGTGCTTCGAACCGGTTCGACAAAACTAGGTTCCGCGCCTGCGACACGCAAGAGGACCTGAGAAGTTCCTCGTCCGGCTCGCAGGTGACGGCGGTCGCTCCGGGCTCTCGCCGGGACCCGTCAGCCCGCCGGAGCGGCCGTCGCCGCGACGCTCGACGGTGAGCGGACGGGCGCGCGTCGCCGGGGGAGTGCTGCTGATCGGGATGCTCGCCGGATGCACGGCGGGTCCCTCCGCTCCCGTCGACGACCGGATCATCGTCGCCGCGGCGACCGGCGACCGGCCCGCAGGAGGACGTCCTGGACGCGGTCGAGGGGAGCCGCCCGGACTGGCTGAGCCCGGACGGCGTCCTCCCGCGGTGACCCGCAGGACCGCGGCGGCCTGTGCCGCGTGCGGGAGGATGAGGGCATGACGCTCCCTCCGCCGACGCTCCTCTCCCCGCCGCTCCAGGACCGGCTGGCCCGGTGGTTCGACGAGGAGGCGCCGCCGGCCCCCTCGGTGAGCTGGGCCCTGTTCGACCGCAGCGGGCTCCTCGTCCACCACGGCCGCGGCGAGCACCGCCTCGACGGGGCCGTTCCCGGGCCCGGGACCGTGCACCGCATCGCCTCCATGTCGAAGAGCTTCGAGGCGGCGGCGGTGCTGATCCTGCGCGACCGCGGGCTGCTCCGCCTCGACGACCGCGTCGCCGACCACGTGCCGGAGTTCACCGACCCGCTCGACTCCGCGGGCCGACCGCTGCCCGTGACGGTCAGGATGCTCCTCAGCAACTGCTCGGGTCTCCCGGAGGACAACGGCTGGGCCGACGACGTCATGGCTCTGACGCGGGAGGAGTTCCTCGAGGTCGTCGGCCGCGGGCTGACCTTCACGGAGCGGCCGGGTGAGGTCTACCAGTACTCCAACATCGGCTTCTGGCTGCTCGGCGTGCTCGTCGAGAACGTGACCGGGGAGGACTTCCCGTCCTTCGCGACGCGGACGATCCTCGAGCCGCTCGGCCTCCACGACACCCGCTACGACAGCGGCGACTACCCCGACGGCACCGACCTGGCGGCCGGCTTCAGCACCTTCGACGACGGAGCGACCTGGGTGCCCCGCCCCGTGACCGGCACCGGAGCGGGCGCCTGCGCCGCGAGCATGTTCAGCACGGTCGGCGACATCGCCCGCTGGAGCGGCTGGCTCTCCTCCGCGTTCGAGGGCGAGGACGGCGCGGACGACGACCCGGTGCTGAGCCGCGCCTCCCGCCGCGAGATGCAGCGCGGCTGGACGCCGGTCCCCGCGCTGAGCCCTCGCGCCGTCGAGAGCACGCTCGACGGCTCCGCCTACGGGTTCGGCCTCGTCGTCGAGCACGACGTCCGCTTCGGCGGGATCGCCCACCACTCCGGCGGCCTGCCGGGCTGGTCGTCGAACATGCGGTGGCATCTGGAGTCGGGCCTGGGGGCCGTGGTCTTCGCGACCGCGAACGGGGCGAAGCTCGCCGCCGCCGCGACGGGACTCCTCCGCGCCGCCCTCGAGGACACCGCTCCTCCGGCGCGGACCATCACCCTCCTCCCGTCGACGCTCGCCGCGGCCGCCGCCGTCGAGGCCGCGATCGTCGCGGGAGACCTCACCCGGGCGGGGGAGGCGGGCAGCGGCGCCCTGTTCAGCCCCAACCTGCTGAGCGATGTGCCGGCCGACGTGCGCGCCCGCCGCCTCGCCACGGCGATCGCGGAGATCGGCGGGCTCGCCGAGGACCCGACCGCGAGGCCGCTGGTGGAGCGGCTGCTCTGGAGCGCCTCCGCGGCGCAGGCGGCCTTCCTCCTGCCGGGCCGCGACGGAGAGCTCGAGTGCCGGCTCGAGACCACGCCGACCGTCCCGGCCCTGATCCAGCGCCTCGAGATCGTCGTGCGCGAGGCTCCGACGGCTGCCCTCCCGGTCGTGCGCTTCTACCGCCCTCGGGCCGGCTAGCGGTCGAAGACGAGGCGCGGACGCGGCGGACCTCGACGCTCCCGCATCGAGAACGGCGGGCGGCCCGCGAGGGACCGCCCGCCGTCACGCTCCCGCGGTCAGCGGATCGTCGTGCTCGCCGTGTCCGCGTTGCTGCGGATGGACGGGTCGGGCGTCTTCGTCGAGAACGCCGCCGCCAGCGCGGTCGCCGTGCCCGAGACGGCCGCCCTCACCGTGATCTTCTCCGACACGGTCCGCCCGTCCGCCAGGCCGGCCCGCTGGAACACCACGACGTTCCCGACCCTGGTGTACGAGCCTGTCGCCGAGACGAACTGCACACCCGCGGGCAGGACGACCTGCGAGAAGACCGACCCAGACGCAGCCGGACCGGCGTTCGTCGTGATGAGGGTGTAGGTGAGCGTCCTCCCCTTCACCGCCGAGGCCGGCCCGGAGAGGTCGACGCGCAGATCGGCCTTCGTCGCGACCTGCTTCGGCGAGACCGTCAGCGTGCTCGTCGCCCGAGCCGTGCCCGCCGAGTTCGCGGCCTGGATGCTGAAGGTGGTGGTCCCGGCCGTGGTCGGCGTCCCGGAGAGGCGCCCGGTCGCGTCGAGGGTGAGTCCGGCGGGCAGTGCGCCGGAGACCAGGGAGACCGACGGAGCGGGCGTGCCGCTCACCGCGTAGCGGAAGTCGTAGGCCGAGCCGACGACGCCGGCCGCGACCGTCCCGGAGAGGGTCGGCGCGACCGTCGGCGACGAGACGGTGACGGTGCTGGTGGTCTCCGCGGAGGCGGTGCCGGCGCGGGCCGCCAGCGTGAACGTGAAGGTGCCCGGCGCGGACGGAGTCCCGGTCAGGCGCCCGGCCGGAGTCAGGGTGAGGCCGGACGGGAGCGCACCGGAGGAGACGGCCACCGACGGCGCGGGGAAGCCGGAGACGGTGTAGCCGAAGTCGTAGGGGGTGCCGACGACGCCCGGCCCGGGGGTGCCGGAGATCGCCGGTGCAGCGGCGGCGGGGGAGACGACGACGGTGCTGGTGGTCTCCGCGCTCCCCGCAGCGTTCGAGGCCCGCAGGGTGAACGTGGAGCGTCCGTCGGCGGTCGGCGTCCCGGTCAGGCCGCCACGATCATCGAGGCTCAGGCCGGCGGGGAGCGTTCCGGAGACGAGCGAGACCGTCGGCGCCGGTGTGCCCGTCACGCTGTAGTCGAAGTCGTACGGGGTGCCCACCGTCGCGGCGGGCGGGTCGCCGGCCAGGGTCGGCGCGACCGTCGTCTCCGCCACGGCGAACGTGTGCGGGGCCCCGACGGTGGCGCCGAAGGGGTTCCGCGCGGAGACGGCGAAGGTGGACGTGCCCGCGGTCGTCGGCGTGCCGGAGAGGACCCCGGACGCGCTGAGGGACAGGCCGTCGGGGAGGGAGCCGGAGGCGACCGCGAACGAGGCGGGGCGGTCGGCCGCGAAGGTGTACGAGGCGGCCGCTCCGAGCGGCCCGGACGCGGGAGGAGCATCCGCCGTCAGGACCGGACGCGGGCCCCGGGCGAGCACGTGATCGGGTCCGGCTGCGAGAGCCGTCGTGCCGGCGAGGCCGGCGGGGGACTGCAGCTGCCCGGCCGAGCTCCGGCCCCACCCGACGATCGTGCCGTCGCCCTTCAGCGCGAGGCTGTAGTCGGACGCGGCGGCGATCGCCACGACCCCGGACAGGCCTTCCGGCACCGTGGTCTGGCCGTAGTCGACGACGACCGAATCGGAGCTCGCGCCCCAGGCGACGACGGTGCCGTCCTCCTTCAGCGCGAGGCTGTGGGTCTCTCCGGCCGCAACGGCCACCACGCCCTCGAGCCCCGCGGGGACGTCGGTCTGCCCGTAGAGGTCCCAGCCCCAGGCGACCACCCTCCCGCCGGACACGGCGAGGCTGTGGCGCCGGCCCGCGGCGATGGCCGTGACGCCTCCGAGGCCCATCGGGACCAGCCCCTCGCCCAGCCCGTTGCTGCCCCACGACGTGACGGTGCCGTCGTTGCCGAGCGCGAGGCTGTTGTCGAGGGAGGACGAGATCGCGACGATCCCGGTCAGCGCGGCACTCCTCGACACCTGCCCGTCGCCGTCGTAGCCCCAGGAGACGACGGTCCCGTCGCTCTTCAGCGCATGGCTGCTGTAGTCGCCGGCGGAGACCGCGACGACCCCCGTGAGACCGTCGGGGACGCTGGTCTGCCCGTACGACCCGCGGCCCCAGGCGACGACCCCGCCGTCGCCGTTCGCGGCGAGGCTGTGGGTCCGGCCCGCGGCGAGGGAGAGGACGCCCTCGACCCCGGCCGGGACCGTGGTCTTCCCGTCGGTGCCGCTTCCCCAGGCCGCCACCCCGAGGACAGGGGCGGACGGAGCGGCGACCGCCGCGAGAGGAACGGCGGTGCCGACGAGGAGCGCGACGGCCGCGGTCAACCCGAGCAGACCCCGCCGGAGCCGCCGCGCCGCTCCTGGATCCCGCGGCTGCGACGTGCCGTCCTGGACGGCGGGCGGACGAGGGACGGTGCTGGAGCGCATGTGCTGCCTTCGATCGGGACGGCCCTCATCGGCCGTCCTCGAACCGTGGCACGGCCGTCCCGCCGCTGACAATGTCCTCTAGCGGCCCTGTCCGGAAGAGGGCGCCGCGGAGCTCCGCGGAGGGGACGTAGGCCCGGTCTCACTGCGGCCGAGCGCTCCCGCCGCGGGCCCGTGACGGTCAGCGCATCCCGAGGGACGCCGTCGCGTCCGGACCGCTCAGCGGGGTCGGAACGGAGACCCCGGCTCTCCCGCGTACGGAGCGTCCGCCTGGTCGAAGTCCCAGAGGCCCGCGGTGGACGGGCGGACGACGGGGGTCTTCGTCGGGGTCGGCGTCGCCGACGGCGCCGGCGCGGCGGCCAGCCCGGCGTGCCAGCGGAAGATCGCGTCGATGCCGTCCTGGTTCACCCACGACGGTGCGTTGTGGCCGAGCGCGTGCGTCCGGACGGTCGCCTCCCTGGCCGTGGCCGTCGCCTTCTTCACGAGGGCGAGCCCGTGCAGTGCCGGCGGCACGCTCGGGTCCGGGTGGGCCGTGTCGGACACCACCGCGCGGATGTTCGCGCCGGCCCAGGCGGAGGCGGGCAGCCGCTTCGGGTTGTGGGAGTCGATCTGAGCGGTGCTGTTGCCGAACGCACCGCCGATCGAGAAGCGGCCCCGCGTCGTGCGGTCGTGGGTGTCGCGGAGGTCGTAGACGCCGTTGACCAGGTAGACGCCGTTGATGCCGGGGAAGACCCGCGCGCCGTAGTCCTCGCAGGCGAGCGCGCCGCCGGCCGACATCGCCCAGAGGTAGCTGGCGGCGATCGGGAACTGGCCGGAGAGGTAGGCGTAGCCGTTCCGCTGGTGCTTCTGCGCGGTGTCGTTGGTCCAGATCGTTCCGCCGAGCGTCTGGCAGATCGCGATGGCGCCCCGCTCGACGGCGAGCTCGGCCGGGTACGCGAAGACGCTGGACAGCGAGGTGTGGTCGGCCTGCGCGGAGTGGATGAACCAGATCACCGGTACCGCCGCGGCCTGCCGCGGCTTCACCGTCTGCGGCACGAAGATCCGCGCGAGGTCGCCCGCGATCGAGACCGTGAGGACGTCGTAGAGCACGCCGCGGTTCTTCGTCCTCACGTTGATCGTGCGGGTCCTCTCCCCGGGCAGGCCGGGCACGGGGGAGGCGGAGGCGGAGGCGGCCGGGAGCGTCGCCGCGCCCAGAGCGAGAGCACCCGTGAGGGCGCCGCCGATGACGGCGCGCCGCCGGAGGCCGGGAGTTCGAGAGGGGGGTACTGCTGAATCGTCGGGGGACACGGGGGCTCCTCGTGCAGGGACCGCGAACCGACGAGGTCGGCGGAGCGGTCCGGGTCGGCGGGGGGGGTGTGCCTGCAACGCTAGCCGGAGGACCGGCCGGACGACCCGTCGATGCGCGCCAGTCGCGAGACGGCGGAGGGACGACGCCGCAGGGGCGGAACGATCCACGGCTCGGCGACCGCATCGGCGGCGGATCGAGGCGCTCCGGAAGCGAAGGAGAGGCCCGTTCCTGATCGCCCGCCCCACCGGTTCCGACCCTTTCGCTCCGTTCGGGAGCACTTCCCCGCACCGGTCTGGCCCCCCGGTGTGAAAGCTCCCAGGTTCCTCGCGCTCGTCGGCGGACCGGTGCCAGCGTGAAGGGACCGAGAAGCAGAAGGAGAAACGACCATGACTCTTCGACGAACTCTTGCCACCCTCGCCCTCACGGGCGCCATCGCCTCCGTCGGCGTCGTCGCTGTCGCGACGCCCGCCTCCGCGGCCGAGGTCGCGAACGGACAGTACGTGAGCGCCGGGAACTACGCGTGCGGAGCCCAGGAGGTGGCCACCGGCGCCACCCTCGGACCCGAGGGCGTCCTGCGCCAGCGCGCTCTCGTCTTCCGCAACTGCGGGTCGAGCACGGTCGAGCGCAAGGCCGACATCATCGCCGACTTCGACGGCAGCTGCTACTCCGTGGCGCCGGGCAAGGCCCGAGTCCTCGACGCGCTGTTCGTGGCGGCGGGACGCAACACCTACCGCGCGTCCAAGGCCTGCTGAGGTCGCGTGCTCCGCCGGAGGGGCGGGTCGGGGACATCCCCGGCCCGCCCCTCCGGCTGTCCGGAACGACCACGCCGTCCGAGCCGTCCTCCCGCCGACCCGCCCGCGGATCACTCCAGCACCGGCCCCAGCTCCGCCAGGACCTCCGCGACCCGGGCCCGCGCCCGTGCACCGAGCCCGCGGACCGGACGCGGGAGGCAGCGCGCCTCGGCGAGACCGAGCTGCTCCGCCATCGCCGCGACCACGCGGTAGCTGCCGCCGTGCTCCGCGAAGAGGTCCCAGACGGGCTGCAGGCGTGCCGATCCCGCGATCGCGGCCGCCTCATCGCCCGACTGCGCCGCCCGGGCGATCGACAGCGCCGTCCGCGGGAAGATGCCGCCGATCACCGAGTACCAGGCGTCGCAGCCGCCGAGCAGCCCGCGCGCACCCGCGGCGTCCCCCGAGACCCCGACGGTGACCCCCTCCGGCACCCGCGCCCGGATCTCGCTGACGCGCGCCGCCGCGGCGCCCGGTCCCTCCGGCACGCCGGGGATCTTGAGGGAGGCGACCTGCGGCAGCCGGGCGACGGCCCCGTAGAGGTCGTCGGAGAAGGAGAAGCGCGTCGTCCCGGGGTTGTCGTACACGACGAGCGGCACCGAGAGCTGAGCCGTCACGTCTTCGTAGAGCCCCAGCACGTCCTCGTCCGTCAGCGGCTGGTAGCCGAGCGGCGCCAGGAGCACCGCGCTCGCTCCGGCGCTCTGCGCGTCCTCGGCGAGCGCCAGCACCTGCGAGGTGCGCAGCGCCCCGATCCCGACCACGACCGGCACCGGGCCAGCGCCGCGGACGGCGATCTCGGCGGCGCGCCGGCGCTCGCCGCGGTCCAGGTACGGAGCCGAGCCGGTCGAGCCCAGGGCGCCGATCGAGTCGACTCCCGCCCGCGCGAGCCGCTCGACGAGAGCGGCGAACGACCGCTCGTCGATGCTGTCGTCGCGGAGCGGTGTGAGGGGGAAGGCGCTGAGTCCGGTGAGCACGTCGGTCCGTTCGCTGAGGGCGGGAGGGGCCCGGACAGTCTCCCCGGCGGCAGGGGCCCGGTCGAGGCCAGAACCGCCGGGGGCCGGGGGACCAGCCGTCACTCCGCGTCGAGCACCACTCGGGAGTGGAGTCCGAGCCGGTCGAGGAACGCCTCGTCGTGGCTGACGACGACCAGGCCGCCCCGCCAGGCGGCGAGAACGTCGACGAGGTGGTCGGTCGTGGCGAGATCGAGGTCGTTCGTCGGCTCGTCGAGCACGAGCAGCTGCGGAGCCGGCTGCGCCAGCACGAGCCCGGCGAGCGCGACGCGGAACCGCTCGCCGCCCGAGAGCGACGCGATCCTCCGATCGACCACGTCGCCGCGCACCAGGAGCCGCGCGAGGGCGTTCCGCAGCTCGACCGCAGGACGATCCGGCGCGGCCCGGGAGACGTGCTCCCGCACGGTGGCCTCCTCGTCGAGGAGTCCCTCGCGGCGCTGGGGGAGCCAGCCGACCCGCTCCGTCAGCGCTCGGGCCGTGGTGCCGGCGAGCGGATGCTCCCGCGCACCCGGCGCCCCGACGAGGTGCTCGAGCAGGGTCGTCTTCCCCGTCCCGTTCGCGCCGACCACGGCGATCCGCTCCGGCCCCTGGAGCACCGTCGTCCGGCCGCGCACCGTCACCTCCGCCAGACGGCGCCCGGCCGCGACCCCGGGGTCCGGCAGGTCGAGGCGGACCCGGTCGTCGTCCCGGACTGCTCGCGACGCTGCGTCGACCTGCTCGCGCGCCCGCGCCTCCGCGGCCCCGTGCCCGGAGCGCAGCCGTCCCGCGGTCGCCTCGGCTCGTCCTCTCCGCGCGTTCGCGAGGATCGCGGGCATCGACTCCGCCGATCGCGCCCCCGCCCGCGCCCGGCGGGCGATGGTCGTCTCGGCCTCGATGCGCTGCCGCCGCTCGGCGCGGAGAAGCCGGTCGGCGTCGCGCAGATCGCGCTCCGCGGCCGCCTGCTCGAGGGCGAGCCGCTCCTCGAACGCCGAGAACGTCCCGCCCGAGGTGCGGACCGCCCCGTTGCGCAGCTCCGCGATCTCGTCGACGTGCTCGAGCAGCTCCCGGTCGTGGCTGACGAGCACGAGCGTCCCGCGCCACCGGTCGACCAGGTCGAGCAGAAGCCCTCGGGAGCGCCGGTCGAGGTCGTTCGTCGGCTCGTCGAGCACGGCGATCGGCCGGCCGCGCAGCCGGACGCCGGTCACGGCCGTGAGGACGACCTGCCCTCCGGAGAGGGTCGCGACCGGCCGCAGCAGGTCCGCCTCCTCCAGGTCGAGACCGGCGTCGCCGAGTGCGGCGAGCGCCCGGGCCTCGAGGTCCCAGTCGTCCGCGAGCACCTCGAAGTGCCTCGGATCCGCGTCGCCGCGGAGGATCGAGTGCAGAGCGTCCAGGCGCTGCCGGATCCCGAGGAGATCGGCGACGGTGTCGTCGGGCCCTCGCCGGAGGCGCTGGGGCAGCAGGTCGACAGGTCCCGTCGTCGAGACGCTCCCGGCGGTGGGGGAGAGGCCACCGGTGACGAGGCGGACGAGGGTCGACTTGCCGGCGCCGTTCGCGCCGACGAGACCGGTGCGCCCGCGCCCGAACGCAGCGGTGACGCGGTCGAGGACGACGGAGCCGTCGGGCCAGGCGAACGTGCAGTCGTGGAGGACGACGGCGGGCGGGGTGGTGCGGGAAGAGGAGGGCACGGTGCTCCAGTGGTCGGTGTCGGCGCACGACGACCACCGGGCTCCGAGGAGCAGCGGCTCGCCCCTGAGGGGCGGGCACGGGGGACGTCAGTGCGAGAGCAGCTGCTGCGTCGTGGACGCAGTACCGGTGCTGGAGCGCAAGAGTCCGTCTTCCGTGCGGGGAGCCCCCGTGACCGCGAGCCGCTGGATCGGCCGGTGTGGCGGCCGCACCGACGTCGCGGCTCGCGACGAGGTACCCGACGACCGTAAGTGCCCGTCGATACACGCGCAACCGTGACCGACTGCTCGTCCGCGGCCTGCGTCCGTCGGCGCCGTCGCGCGGCTCGCGGCGGACGGCTCTCCACCCACGGCGGGACGGCCGGACCGCCCTTGTATGCACGCTGCTGCCCACCGGTCGAGGGGGTCGCCGGCGGGCCCTCCCGTCGCCGGGCCCTCACTACGCTGAGCCCATGGTGACCATTCGCGACGTCGCGGCCGATGCGGGGGTGGCCCGCAGCACGGTGTCCTACGTGCTCTCCGGCAACAAGAAGCTCCCGGAGGCGACCCGCCTGCGCGTGCTCGCGAGCGTGGAGCGGCTCGGCTACCGGCCCGACCCGATGGCGCGGGCCCTGGCGCTGCGGCGCACGAACATCCTCGGCTTCTTCGCCTCCGTCGATCCGGAGTCGCGGCAGACCGATGTCGACGTCTTCATGCGCTTCGTGCGGGCGGCGATGTACGCGGCCCGCGCCCGCGGCTTCGACCTGCTGATGATGGGCACGGGCGAGGGGGAGCTCGCGCGCGACGTCCTCGCCGATGCGCTCGTCGTGATGGACATCCGCCGGGACGACCCCCGGCTGCCGGTCCTCGCGAGCATCGGCCTGCCGACCGCGCTGGTCGGCTACCCGGGCGAGGGCAGCCCGTTCAGCGCGATCGACCTCGACTTCGACGGCGCGGCGCGGGTCGCCGTCGACCACCTCGCCGACCTCGGGCACGTCGAGATCGCGGTCCTCGGGATGGGCCCCGACGCCTACGAGAGCGGCTACGCCTTCGCCCTGCGGTTCCGCGAGGGCTTCCTCGACCAGTGCCGCCTGCGCGGCGTGCGGGGAGCCGTCATCCCCAGCACCGACGACGTCGACGACTGGTTCGAGCAGGCGCAGGAGCAGCTCCCCGGCCTGAGCGCCGTGGTCACGCACGGGCCGGGCGTGCTCGAGCCGTTCCTGCAGCGCCTCAGCGGCCTGGGCCTGCGCGTCCCGGAGGACTGCTCGATCATGACCATCGCCCCGGAGGCGGTGATGCGGCACGCCGACCAGCCGGTCACCGTGGTGGACCTGCCCGGCGACGAGATGGTCTCGCGGGCGGTCGACCTGGTGCTCGACGAGCTCGCCGGCACCGCGACTCCGGGAGTGACGGAGCTGCTGCCCGCGGTCGTCGTTGATCTCGGCACCACCGCGCCCTTCTCGCCGGGCACCAGCCGGGGCGTCGTCCCCTCGTGGCGGCGGGCGCGCGGCTGACGTCGCCGGGTCGTCCGGAGCGTTCCCCGGGCGATCGGTGAACCGGTTCTCCGAAATCTATTGAACCGGTTCTCCGACTCGGTTAGGCTCGCCACGACTTCCGGTCGGACCGCCTCAGCGGGCGCCCCCGGAGGGTCTTCCCGGCGCGAGCGCTCCGCTCGTCCCGACCGTATTCAGAGAGGAATACCGTGAAGAACAGCATCCGACGGGCCGCAGGCGCCGCCTCCCTCGTCCTCATCGCCGGAGCCGCCCTCAGCGCGTGCAGCGCACAGGGAGCGGGCGACGACTCGTCGAAGTCGCTCACCCTCTGGGACAGCTTCACCCAGTACGACGCGTCCTCCCCCTACGGCCAGCTCCTGGCCGGCTGCGAGGCCTCGACCGGGATCACCCTCGAGCGCACCTCCGACCCCGACCTCACCACCAAGCTCCTGCAGTCGGCCGCGTCGAAGACGACGCCGAACCTGGTCGTCCTCGACAACCCCAACGTCGCGAAGTTCGCCGACACCGGCCTGCTCGTCGACAACGCCGCCTCCGGGCTCGACACCAGCGACGTCCTCCCGAACGTGCTCGCCGCCGGCCAGCTGGACGGGAAGACCTACGGCTCGTCGATCGGCTCGAACACCCTCGCGCTCTTCTACAACAAGGCGCTCTTCGAGGCCGCCGGCGTCACTCCGCCGACGACCTGGGACGAGCTGACCACCGCCGCGAAGGCCCTCACCGCGGGCGACGTCACCGGGCTCGGCTTCTCCGCGATCGGCACCGAGGAGGGCACCTTCCAGTTCCTGCCCTTCTTCTGGGGCTCCGGTGCGACCCTCGAGGACATCTCCTCCGACGACGCCGTCTCGGCGCTCGCGCTCTGGACCGACCTGGTGAAGAGCGGCTCGGCCTCGCAGGCGAACGTCAACGCCAACCAGCAGGACGTCCGCGACCAGTTCCTCGCGGGCAAGCTCGGGATGATGGTCAACGGCACCTGGCAGCTCTCCGCCCTCGACGAGGCGGGCATCGACTACGGCGTCGTGCCGATCCCGGCGAAGGACGGGGGAGCGGCACCGAGCCCGCTCGGCGGCGAGTTCGTCGAGGTGGTCGCCTCCGACGCCGCGAAGCAGACCCTCGCCACGGAGTTCGCGCAGTGCGTCATCCAGCCCGACAGCCTGAAGGCCTGGGCGGCCGGCCAGTCGTACATCATGCCGTACGCCGACGCGGCCGCCGAGCAGGCGACCGAGGACCCCGCGCTCCAGCCGTGGGTCGAGGCCATCTCGGTCGCGCAGGGACGCACCAGCGACCTCGGCGTCGCCTACCCGGACACCTCGAAGGCGCTCTGGACCGCGATCCAGGAGTCGCTGACCGGCTCGAAGACGCCGCAGGCGGCCCTCGACGACGCCGCGGCGAGCCTGAAGTAGCGGCCGCATGACCGACCCCGCCGTGCTCACGGCGCCGGTCGCGGGCGGGGCGGCCACCAGGCCGCCCGTCCGCCGCCGACCCCGCTCTCACCTCCGCCTCGCCGCCGCCGCCTTCATGGCGCCCGTGGTGATCTTCCTCGCCGTCTTCTTCGTCTACCCGATCATCCGCGGCGTCGTCCTCAGCCTCCAGGACTTCGGACCGTCGTCCTTCGTGACCGGGATCGCCCCCTTCGTCGGCTTCGACAACTACGTCACGGTCGTCACCGATCCGATCTTCGCGAGCATCGCCTGGCACACCGTGGTCTTCACCGTGGTCTCGCTGGTGGGCCAGTTCACGATCGGCATGGCCCTGGCGCTGTTCTTCAGCCGCCGGTTCCCGCTCTCGGCGACGTTCCGCTCCCTCATCCTGCTGCCGTGGCTCCTGCCGCTGATCGTCTCGGCGACGGCCTGGCGCTGGATCTTCGACCAGCAGTTCGGCATCCTGAACGCCGCGATCGGCACGCCGGTCGGCTGGCTGACCGATCCGTCCGTCTCGCTGTGGGCGGTCATCATCGCCAACATCTGGCTGGGCATCCCGTTCAACATGGTGCTGCTGCACGGAGGCCTGCAGGGCATCCCCGAGAGCCTCTACGAGGCCGCGGCACTGGACGGCGCCTCGCGCTGGCGGTCCTTCTGGAGCATCACCTGGCCGCTGCTGCGACCGGTGACCTCCGTCACGCTCCTCCTCGGCCTCGTCTACACGATCAAGGTGTTCGACGTCATCTGGATCCTCACCAAGGGAGGCCCGGCCAACAGCTCGCACACCCTCGCGACCTGGGCCTACGAGCAGTCCTTCACCGACCTGCAGTTCGGAGTCGGTGCGGCGGCCGGCCAGATCCTCGTGATCGTCGCCCTCGTCTTCGGCGTGATCTACATCCGCGCCCAGCGCAAGGAGGACCTCGGATGAACCGGCACACCACAGGGCTGCGCCGCGGGATCGACGTGGTCATCGCGATCGTGCTCTGCGGCTTCCTCCTCTTCCCGCTCTACTGGATGGTCAACGTCTCGCTGACCAAGCCGCAGAACCTGATCCAGACCCCGCCGAGCCTGTTCCCCGGCGACCCGACCCTCGACGGGTACGTGCAGGCGTTCTCGACGCAGCTGCCGAACCTCATCACGAGCCTCGTGATCTCGATCGGCTGCGTGATCCTGACGCTGGCGATCGCCCTGCCCGCCGCTTTCGCGATGGCGAAGTTCCGGGTGCGGGGGACCGGCGTCGTGATGTTCGTGTTCCTCCTCGCCCAGATGATCCCCGGGATCGTCCTGGTCACCGCGCTGTTCGCGATCTACAACGCGCTGGGGCTGCTCAACACCTATCCGGGCCTCATCCTCGCCGACGCGACCGCCTCCGTGCCGTTCGCGGTGATCATCCTCCGGGCCTTCATGCTCGGCATCCCCGACGAGCTGATCGAGGCCGCGCGGATCGACGGTGCGAGCAACTGGCGCTCCTTCGTCTCGATCGTCATCCCGCTGAGCCGGAACTCGATCGTGACCGCGGGCCTGTTCTCGTTCCTGTTCGCCTGGGCCGACTTCCTCAACGCGAACTCGCTCACCTCGGGCAACAGCATCGTGCCGTTCACCCTCGGCCTCTACCGCTACATCGGATCGACCACCACCAACTGGAACGGGATCATGGCGACCGCCGTGATCGCCTCCATCCCGGCCGCCGTGCTGCTGATCGTGGCCCAGCGCTACGTCGCCGCCGGCGTCACCGCCGGCGCGGTCAAGGACTGAGCGCCGTGCCCGACTCGAGGAAGCAGGAGCACATGGACACCGACGCGTTCGCGCTCGAGGGGGACCGCCTCGTCTGGCGCGGCGACGGCGAGACCGTCGTCGTCGAGCCGTGGGGGAGGGACAGCGTCCGGGTCCGCGCCCGCCGGTCCGGGGAGGTCCTCGACACCGACTGGGCGCTGATCGCCCCCGAGCGCCGCGCGCCGGAGGTCTCGATCGAGGGACCGCGGGCGACGCTGCGCGCCGGCGGCATCACCGTCGTCCTCGAGCAGCAGGAGGGCTACGGGTACCAGACCGGCTACCACGAGCTCTCCTGCTCCCTCTCCTTCTACGACCGTCGGGGGGAGCTGCTCTTCCGAGAGCTCGGGAGCGGGGGAGCGCTCAAGCTGCGCGCCCGCGAGCAGCGTCCGCACCTGGGCGGCGACTTCCGGCTGACCGCGCTGTTCGAGACGTCCCCCGACGAGAAGCTGTACGGGATGGGGCAGTACCAGCAGGACATCCTCGATCTGAAGGGCTGCACGCTCGAGCTCGCGCACCGCAACTCCCAGTCGAGCGTCCCGTTCGTGCTGTCGAGCCGCGGCTACGGGTTCCTCTGGCACAACCCCGCGATCGGCCGCGCGACTTTCGCAGCCAACCGCACGGAGTGGTCCGCCGAGTCCTCCCAGCAGCTCGACTACTGGGTGACCGCGGGGGAGACCCCGGCCGACATCACCCGGGCCTACGCCGACGCGACCGGGCACGTCCCGATGATGCCCGAGCACGGCCTCGGCTTCTGGCAGTGCAAGCTGCGCTACTGGAACCAGGAGCAGCTGCTCGAGGTCGCCCGCGAGCACCGGCGCCGCGGCCTGCCGATGGACGTGATCGTGGCCGACTTCTTCCACTGGCCGCACATGGGCGACTTCCGCTTCGAGGAGGAGTTCTGGCCGGATCCGTCCGCCATGGTCGCCGAGCTGCGCGAGCTCGGGATCGAGCTGATGGTCTCGGTCTGGCCGCAGGTGTCGGTCGAGTCCGAGAACTACATCGCGATGAAGAAGGGGAACCTCCTCGTCAAGGCCGAGCGGGGCCTGGACCTGCACATGCAGTTCGAGGGTCCGAGCGCGTTCTACGACGCGACGAGCCCCGCCGCCCGGAGGTTCGTCTGGGAGGCGTGCCGGCGCAACTACGGCGAGCACGGGATCCGGCTCTTCTGGCTCGACGAGGCCGAGCCCGAGTACGGCGTCTACGACTTCGACAACTACCGCTACGCCGCCGGCCCCGCCGTCCAGGTCGGCAACCTCTACCCGCAGGCGTTCTCCCGCGGATTCTTCGAGGGGCAGAGCGAGGGCGGGGAGACCGCGATCGTCAACCTCGTCCGCACCGCGTGGGCGGGCAGCCAGCGCTACGGTGCGCTCGTGTGGTCGGGCGACATCCACTCGACCTTCGCGGACCTGCGCCACCAGATCACGGCCGGCATCCACATGGGCGTCGCGGGGATCCCGTGGTTCACGACCGACATCGGAGGATTCGCCGGGGGAGACCCGTCGGATCCGGAGTTCCGTGAGCTCCTCGTGCGCTGGTTCCAGTTCGGCGCGTTCAGCCCGGTGATGCGCCTCCACGGCGACCGCGCGCCGTCGGCCCCGGTCACGGCCGCCGACGGGAGCCGCCGCGCCGCGACCGGAGCCGCGAACGAGGTGTGGAGCTTCGGCGAGGAGGCCACGCCGATCCTCACCCGCCTGCTGCATCTGCGCGAGACCCTGCGCCCGTACACGCGGGAGGCGATGCGGGAGGCGCACGAGCTGGGCCAGCCGGTGCTGCGCGCGGTGTTCCACGAGTTCCCGGGGGACCCGGAGGCCTGGGATCTGGCCGACCAGTACCTCTTCGGCTCGGACCTGCTGGTGGCTCCGGTCACGCACGCCGGAGCCGTCTCCCGACGGGTCTACCTGCCCGCCGGGGCGCGCTGGACGGAGCTCTCGACGGGCGCCGAGCGCGAGGGCGGGCAGTGGATCGTCGCCGACGCGCCGCTGGCCGTCATCCCGGTCTTCGCGCGCGACGGCCGGCAGGCGCACCTCGTCGGGCAGCTCTGAGCGGAGGCTCCCCGCTGACCGGAGGATTCCGCCGCGAGGAGCGCCCCCGCGTCAGCCCGTCCCCGCGAGCCAGAAGTCGACCGCGTCGGGGGACGGGCGCCCGGCGACCCGGACGACGTCGCCGAACTCGAGCACGCTGTCCGGATCCTCCTGGACGGCCGGCCACCGCTCGCGGCCGGCGGCGTCCGGATCGCCGTGGGAGACGAACGCGAGCCAGCGCGCGGTCATCTCCTGCTCGAGCCGGCGGTCGACGTCCGTGTAGTCGGCGTCGCCGTCCGCCCCGAGGTTCCCGTACGCGTACATCACCTCGGCGCCGTGGTACGCGCCGAACCGCTCGAGTCCGCTCTCCGGGGGAGTGCGCGTGAAGATGTAGGCGTGGACGCCCGCCCGCCCGGTCCGGGCGGCCGTCAGCGCCCAGAGCCGCATCGGGGCGGTCATCGTCCGGTCGCTGCCGGCGCGCAGCCGGGAGTCGACGACCTGGTCCTCGACGGCACCCGGGTACAGCGCGAGGAAGCGGTCCGCGTCGTCTCCGTGCTCCCGGCGCACCTCCTGCTCATAGGCGTCCGGATCCGAGTCGACGCCTCCCAGCAGATCGAGTGAGGTCTCGTCGGAGTTGCTGCCGAGCAGGAGGGGGACGTCGTTCTGCCGACCGGCCTCGTAGACGGCGAGCGGCGTGTCGGGGAGGACGACGCTGTCGATCGAGGGCCACCAGTGCTGCGAGAGGCCCGCGGCGGCCGCGACGATGCGCTCGGCCGGCAGGGATCTCATCTCGGCGAGGCTCGCCCCGCCGAGGGCCTCGCTCAGGCGCGCAGCCGCCTCCCGAGCGGTGGCGGCGTCGTCGTAGAGGTCGCCGTCCTCGCGGTCTCCCGCCGACCCCAGGCATCCTCCGCTCTCCCCGATGATCCCGTGGAGGAGGCCGGCGGCGAGCGGCGAGGCCCCGAGGATGCAGGCGCTGCCGGAGCCGGCGGACTGGCCGGCGACCGTCACCCGCCCTGGGTCCCCGCCGAAAGCGGCGATGTTGTCCTGCACCCACTGCAGAGCGGCGACCTGGTCGAGCAGTCCCTGGTTCCCCGGGGTGCCGCCGCCGAGCACATCACCGGCGAGGAATCCGAGGACGCCCAGACGGTAGGCGACGGTGACGACCACGGCGCCCCGGGAGGCGAGCGCCGCGCCGTCGTAGGCGGGGAGGGCGCCGGACCCCGAGACGAACGCGCCGCCGTGGAGGTAGACGAGGACCGGGCTGGAGTCGCCCGCCCCGCCGGCCGGCGTCCAGATGTTCAGGCGGAGGCTGTCCTCGTCCGTCGCGTACCCGCCGAGGAGCGTCTCCTCCAGCGGCAGGTCGAGCACGCGGGTCGCCGCTCGGGAGAGGAACGTCGGCTCCGGCTGAACGGCGGAGGGGCCGAAGTCGTCGGCCACGAGGGTCGCCGACCGCTGCGGGGCCGGGCGGGGCGCCTCCCAACGCAGCGGGCCGACCGGGGGAGCGGCGTAGGGGATCCCCGCGAAGGCGTCGACCCCGGCCGCGGCGTCGTGCACACCGACGACGTCGCCCTGCCGGGTCGTGACCGGGGCGGTGTGCGGACCGGCGAGCGTCCGCGTCGCCGGGAGAGGACCCGCGGCGAGGGCGACGGCTCCGACGAGCCCTGCGGACGCGACCCAGGCCGCCGTACGCAGCATCCAGTGCCGGTGCCGCCAGCTCCTCGAGACGGCCGCGATCAGGACCGCGGCCGCCGCGACGACGAGCCACCCCCACCACTCCACCCGGTTCAGCCAGGCGAGGACCGCCCCGATGAGCACGACGGTCGCGGTCGGCAGCCACCGGGACCGTCGCCGTCGAGGTTCGGGCAATCCAGTTTTCGATACGGTATGCATTGGAAACGAAACGTACTGAAAAGGCCCATTCAGCGCAAGGATCCGAATAGGCTGGGGGCGTGGTCACAGGCGAGCAGGCTCCGGTCCGGCGGAGGAGCGAGACGCGACGACGTCTCCTCGCCGCGGCCGCCGAGCTCTTCGAGAGCACGGGCACCATCGGCCAGCGCGTCGAGGACATCTGCGCGCAGGCGGGCTTCACCCGCGGCGCGTTCTACTCGAACTTCACCGGCGTCGACCAGCTCTTCCTCGCACTCCACGAGGAGCAGGCCGCGAGAGTGTGGGGGAGCCTGCAGGAGGCCCTCGACGTCCAGCTGCAGGAGGAGCACCGCGCGGCGACCCTCGACGGCGCCGTACGCTCCCTCCTCGACGCGCTCCCGTCCAGCCGCGAGTGGTTCTCCCTGCGGTCGGTGCTCCTGGCACGCGCTGCCGCGGACCCGGAGTTCGCCGAGCGGATGATGATCGACGACGACCGCGTCTCGCGCGAGCTGGGCGAGCGCTTCGCCGCCCTCGCCGCCGTGCACGGCCGCGTCCCCGCCGTCGAGTCCGCCGTCCTGGCGAAGGCGGTCGTCGCGGCGCACGTCGGGTCGGTGAGCCAGTGGCCCGTGGACACCAGCGCCGAACTCACGCAGCGCATGGTCGTCGCCGCGGTGATCCGAGGCCTCACCGTCGAAGCGCCCGGTCTGCCATCGGAGCGCGGCGGCGATCGATGACGTCCTGTCTCAGGAGCGTTGAGGGGAGCCGATCGCCATCCTGCCGACCGGGGCTTCGGTCGAACTGACATAATGTGCATTATCGGATAACGGCGGAAGGGCCGGACGGACCGGGACCGAGGCCGCCCGACGGTCCGGCACGTCATCAGCGGACAGGCGAATGCTCCACCCACGGCTCGACGTCCTCGTACCACCACGTCTCGGTCGGAGTGTCGAAGTGCGTGACCAGCCGTAGCCGCGGATCGACGGTCATCGTGCCGCGGACGCGGCCGTCGCCTCGATCCTCCCGGGCGCCCGCCGCAACGCGCGTCAGCTTTCCTGCAAGCGCTCCCGCCGGTTCACCATCACCGCGACGGCACGAGAAGGATGCTCACGCCGCCCGGTGTCCGCCGACGAACGGACTTCGCCCACGACGGCATCGGACTCCCCCGATGCCGGTCCGCTGCCGTCCATCGGAGTCATCCGTCGAGGATCGCAGACCCGCGCGCCGGGGTCATTCCGCGAAGGCGATCAGGCGAAGTCGGAGATGTCGCCGACGAGGCGGGTGTTGTCCGCGGGGATCGGCTCGACGGCCGCCAGAGCGACCTCGGCCGCGAACTCCTGCACGTTGTAGAGCTTGCCGGCCGACTCGCGACGCGAGCTGATCGCGCCCGGGTTCGCGCGCTCCAGCAGGGTCGCGGTGATGGTGCCCTCGATCATGTCGCCCGAGACGACGACGAACTCGATCCCGCGCTCGGCGAGCTCACCGATCCGCTCGCGCAGGGCGTCCTCGCCGGCGCGCTTGGAGAGCGCGACGGGCTCGTACTCGGGCATCGTGGGCGTGGTCCGGATGAAGTGCGCCTGGTGGCTCGTGACGAACACGACACGAGATCCCTCGGAGAGCAGCGGCAGCGCCGCGTCGAGCACGGCGACCTGCGAGTCGCGGTTGAGGACCATCGCGTAGTCCTCCCCCATGTTGCTCTCCATGCCGCCGGAGGCGTTCAGGACGAGCACGTCCAGTCCTCCGTACTCCTTCTCGATGCGGGAGAAGAGCTCGGCGCGCGAGTCGGCGTCGGTGAGATCGGCGCCGACGGCGATGGCGGTGCCGCCGGCCTCGACGATCTGCGCGACGAGCTTGTCGGCGCGCGGCGCCTTCGAGCGGTAGTTGACGACGACGCGGGCTCCGGCCTCGGCCAGGTAGCGGACCGTGTCGGCGCCGATGCCGCGGGACGACCCGGTGACGAGAGCGCGCTTGCCGTCGAAGGAGCCGGGGGCGAGGGGATTGGACACGGGTATTCCTCCAGAACGCCGGCTCGGAGACCGGATCGGGCACGATGACGGGCCACGGCCCGACGGAGGAGTCTACCAAGGGCCTCGAGACCGTCGGCGCACCCCCTCTCCCAGCCCTCGTCCGGGGGGCGTTGATAGCCTGGGAATGCTCGTCGAGGGGAAGGAGCACACAGCATGGACGCTGTCACCCAGTACGCGTGGATCCTCTGGCTCGCGCTGATCCTCATCTTCGTGATCGTCGAGATGATCACTCTCGAGTTCACGTTCCTGATGCTCGCCGTCGGCAGCATCGGCGGACTGCTGACCGGGCTGGTCGGGGCTCCCTTCTGGGTCCAGGTCCCCGTCGCGGCCGTCCTCGCCGCCCTCCTGCTGTTCACCGTCCGGCCGCCGCTGCTGCGGCTGCTGAAACGGGGCGGCGATCCCACCCCCAGCGGAGCGGACGCTCTCCTCGGGCTCTCCGGCAGCGTCGTCCTCGCCGGCCCCGGAGCCGGCCAGGTCAAGCTCGCCAACGGCGAGACCTGGACCGTCCGCCTGTCCCCGCTCGTCGAGGACCGCACACTCGGAGTCGGCGAGAGAGTCGTCGTCACCGCCATCGAGGGCGCGACCGCGGTCGTCGTCCCCGCCGAAAGGAGCACACCGTGACACCGTCCTCCGTCGTGACCATCGTCGTCGTCGCCGCCGTCGTCCTCTTCGCCCTGGTCGTCCTCTTCCGAGCGGTCCGCATCATCCCGCAGGCCACCGCCGGGGTCGTGGAGCGCCTCGGCAAGTACCACAAGACCCTGCTGCCGGGCCTCAATCTCGTCGTGCCGTTCATCGACCGGGTCCGCCCGCTGATCGACCTGCGCGAGCAGGTCGTCTCGTTCCCGCCCCAGCCCGTGATCACGGAGGACAACCTCGTCGTCTCCATCGACACGGTCGTCTACTTCCAGGTGACGGACGCCCGGGCGGCGACCTACGAGATCGCCAACTACCTCGGCGCGGTCGAGCAGCTGACCACCACCACGCTCCGCAACGTCGTCGGCGGCCTGAACCTCGAGGAGGCGCTGACCTCCCGCGACAACATCAACGGCCAGCTGCGCATCGTCCTCGACGAGGCCACCGGAAAGTGGGGCATCCGCGTCGGACGCGTGGAGCTCAAGGCCATCGACCCGCCCCTCTCCATCCAGGACTCGATGGAGAAGCAGATGCGCGCCGAGCGCGACCGTCGAGCCGTGATCCTCACCGCCGAGGGCACCAAGCAGTCCCAGATCCTGAACGCCGAGGGTCAGCGCCAGGCCGCGATCCTCGCTGCGGAGGGCCAGGCGAAGGCGGCGGTCCTGCGGGCCGAGGGTGAGGCCAAGGCGATCACCACCGTCTTCCACGCCATCCACGAGGGCCGCCCCGACAGCGAGCTCCTCGCCTACCAGTACCTCCAGACGCTCCCCAAGATCGCCGAGGGCAGCGCGAACAAGCTCTGGGTCATCCCGAGCGAGCTCACCGAGGCGCTGAAGGGCATCGGAGGCGCGCTCGGCCAGCGCGGCCAGTCCGCCCCGGCGGTCCGCCCACAGGACGCGGCACCCCCGTCGGCGCCTGCGGCGTCCGCGCCTGCCGCATCCGGGTCCGCCGGCTCCACTCCTGTCGAGCCCGGATCCGACACGTCCGCCCCCGCGGCGCCCGCGACGACCGACGGAACCCCGGACTCAGCGCCCACTCCCCCGCCGCCGGCCGTCTAGCCGCGGACCCGGTCCGCGATGCGCACCCCTGAGCGACCCCTCGCCCTGAGCGGGCCGACCCCCCGGGTGATCGCGCATCGCGGGTTCGGCCCGCCGGCCGAGTGCAACACGCTCGCCGCCTTCGAACGCGCCCTCGCCGCGGGTGCGGACCTCCTCGAGACGGACGCGCGCGCCTCCCTCGACGGGGTCGCCGTGCTCGTCCACGACGCCGAGGTGATCGACCGCTCCGGCCGCCGCCACGTCGTCGCCGCCACCCGGTGGGAGGAGCTCGCCGACCTCCGACTGGCGGGCGGCGCCCGGCTCGCCTCTCTCGAGCAGGCCCTCGCCGCACTCCCCCGCGCGCGCTTCAACATCGACGTGAAGTCGCGGGACGCGATCGACCCGGTCGTCGCGGCGGTGTCCGGCGCCGCCGCCGCGGAGCGCGTCCTGATCACCTCGTTCTCCGAGATCCGTCGAGCAGCGGCCCTCCGCCGTCTTCCCGGCGCCGCGACCTCGGCGTCGGCGGTCCGCTTCGTCGTCGCCCTGGTCGCCGCCCACCTCGGCGCCGCCCTCCCCGTGCGTCTCGCTCTCCGCGGCATCGACGCGCTCCAGGTGCCCGAGCGCGCGCTCGGCCCCCGCGTCGCCGAGCCGCGGATCCTCGCCCGGCTGCGGGTGACCGGCTGCGAGATCCACCTCTGGACCATCGACGATCCGGAGCGGATGGAGCAGCTCCTCGCGCTCGGGATCGACGGGCTCGTGACCGACCGCACCGACCTCGCCCGAGCGGCCGTCGACGCCTTCCTCAGCGCCCGTCGGCCACGCCCTCAGGAACCGCGGAATACGCCTCCGACCTGAGGATTCTCTGGCAATGGCAGGGACGGGAAGACCACCTCCAGGTACGACGTTGACACTGGGGAAGCACAGCGAGAGGAGACCACACAATGGCAGATCGAAGCTTGCGAGGAATGCGGCTCGGATCCCAGAGCCTGCAGAGCGAAGAAGGCGTCGTCTTCTCCCCGCGATCGACGTACGAGTACCACTGCGCGAACTGCGGCCACGACACCGACATGGTGTTCTCGGCCGATGCGGAAGCGCCGGAGACCTGGGAGTGCCGCTCCTGCGGTCACGAGGCCACTCTGATGGTGGACTCGAAGCCGGTCGTCGTGGACAAGGGCGAGCAGAAGGCTCCGCGCACCCACTGGGACATGCTGCTCGAGCGCCGGACCCGCGCGGAGCTGGAGGAGCTGCTCGAGGAGCGGCTCGCCTATCTGCGCGCCAGGCGCGGCGAGCACAAGATCGGCGCGTAGCGCCGGTCAGCGGGAACGGCGTCGCGGCTCGCGCGTCCTGAGGACGAACGAGACCATGCGGATGAGACCGGCGGCCAGGAAGTACCAGCCGAGGTCTCGCGCCCACACCAGAGCCGGGGTCGTGGTGGAGCTGAGGGGGACCTCGTCCACCATGGCACCCGGCTCGAACCATGTCAGGGAGTCGATCGTCGCGCCGTCCGGCCCGATGATCCCACTCGTCCCGACGGTCGAGATGTTGACCACGCTGCGCCCGGTCTCGATGGCCCGCAGGCGAGCGATGGCGAGCTGCTGGACGCTCTCGTCCGTCCGGCCGAAGTCGGCGTTGTTGGTCTGCCCGAGGATGACCTGGGCTCCCCCGTCGACCATCGCGTTCGTCAGCGCGTCGTCCGAGATGTCGAAGCAGATCGCGATGCCTGCGAGGACGCCGTTCACGTCGAAGACGTTGGGACGGGTGCCGATCGAGTAGTCCCGGCTCACCAGGTCGACCAGGTCCGGAGCGAACATCCGCCAGAACGCGCGGTCCGGCATGTACTCGGCGAACGGGACGGGATGCACCTTGTCGTAGACCTGCGTCGCCCCCTCCCCCGCCTTCCAGAGCAGCGAGCTGTTGTAGAAGACGTCGTCCGAGGGGTTCGTGATCGTGCCCACGACGAACGGCGCGTCCATCGTCCGGCTGAGGTAGTCGAGGACGGCGGCCGACTGGGCGTTCCGGGTCGGATCGATGTCGACGCCGTTCTCGGGCCACACCACCATGTCGACGTCCTGATCGAGGATCGGCAGCGTCGCCGAGGTGTGGTCCTCGAGGATCTGCCCGCGGTAGCTCTGCGAGAACAGGCCCGCATCGGAGTCGCCCTGGACGGCGGCGATCCGGGTCGTGCCCTCCGTCGGTGCCGGCCAGGCGGGGAACACCAGCGCCACGATCGCGAAGCCCGCGAGGGCGCTGACGCGAGAGGAGGCCGGGACGGACATCTCGCGGACGGCCTGCGCGAGCACGGCCGCGAGGAACGCCACCACGAAGCCGAGGCCGGCGAAGCCGATCCACGCCGCGAGACCGGCGAGCGGGCCGAGGGACTGCGAGATCGCTAGGCGGCCCCAGGCGAAGCCGCCGTAGGGCCAGACGCTGGTGATCGACTCGCGCCCGATCCAGAGCGCCGCCAGGAGGGCGGGGAGGCCGACCATCCGGCCTAGCGGTCCCGTCCAGACGCGGTGGCCGCGCGTGGAGACGACCGCCATCAGCCCCGCGGAGAGCGCGAAGAAGATCGCCTGCAGGCCGGCGAGGGCCGCCCACGGGACCGGGCCGAGGTAGAGGGTCAGCCACTCGATGTGGACGCCCCAGAAGACCGCTCCGCCGACGAGGCCGACGAGGCTCCCGCTCCAGAAGCCGCGCCCCGCCAGCGCGAACAGGATCGCCGCGGCGCCCACGATCGCCAGCGGCCAGACGTCGGAGTCGGGGAAGCCGCGGTCGAGCACGGCGCCGCCGAGGGCGGCGAGGGGCAGCGCCACCCACAGCGGAACGGTCCGCCCGTCGGGCGGAGGAGCGATCGGCGTCATGCGACCGTCGAGTACGCGACGATGCCGCGGCGGACCAGGTCGAGGGCGGTCCGGGCCGCGCGGCCGACCTTGCCCTCGGCGACGACGGAGAGCTGATCGAGGAGGTCGATGGTCTGCTTCGCCCAGCGCACGAAGTCGCCGGCGGCCATGTCGGACTCGCGGAGCACCATGTCGAGCGGCATGCCCTTGGCCCACATGTTCATCGACAGCGCCAGGCTCGTCGAGATCGGGTTGCTGCCCGGCAGGCGGTGCTCCCGCTCGACGTCGTCGAGCCGGGCCCACAGAAGCTGGGTCCTCTCCAGCGCCTCGGGGAACGCGCCGCGGGGCAGGAACTGCTCGCCGAGCGTCCCCTCCTCGCGTCGCGGCTCGAAGACCAGGCAGCACGCCATCGCCGCGAGGCCGGCCGGATCGAGCTCCGTCCACGCCTGCTTCCGGAGGCACTCGGCGACGAGCAGGTCCCGCTCCCCGTAGATCCGGCGGAGCGTGCGACCGTTGGGCGTCAGCGAGAGTTCGCCGACCTCGTCCCGGCGGAAGTAGCCGAGCTCGAGCAGCACGTCCGTGATGTGGTCGAAGATGCGGGCGACGGCGCCGGTGCGCGAGCGGATCTGGCGCTCGATCTCGTCGGTCTCGCGGCGCAGCTTCCACCAGCGCTCAGCCCAGCGCGCGTGCTGCTCGCGGTCGGAGCAGGCGTGGCACGGGTGCGCCTTCATCCGACGCCGCAGGCTCGTGAGCTGTCCCTGGCGCTTCTCGCGCTCGGCGTGGGAGGCCGACTCGCCGCGCACCGCGCCCCGGCGCTCGAGGTCGCCGATCTCACGGCGGATCGCCGCGTACTGCTCGAAGTCGCCCAGGTGGCACTGCATCGCCGTGACGTAGCCCGCCATCGACTCCTCCTGCTGGCGGACCCGGCGGGCGAGATCGACGACGGACCGGTCGGCCTGGAACTGCGCGAACGACGACTCGAGGATCTCGCGCGTGCGCACCCGCCCGAACTGCTCGATCAGGTTCGCGGCCATGTTGTAGCTGGGGCGGAAGCTGGAGTTGAGCGGGTAGGTCCGCCGGGAGGCGAGGGACGCGACCGCCTGGGGGTCCATCCCGCCGCGCCACTGGATCACCGAGTGGCCCTCGACGTCGATGCCGCGTCGGCCCGCCCGGCCGGTGAGCTGGGTGTACTCCCCCGGTGTGATCGGGACGCGCGCCTCGCCGTTGAACTTCTCGAGCTTCTCGAGGACGACCGTGCGGGCCGGCATGTTGATGCCGAGCGCGAGCGTCTCGGTCGCGAAGACCACGCGCACGAGCCGGCGCAGGAACAGCTCCTCGACGACCTCCTTGAAGGCGGGGAGCATCCCGGCGTGGTGCGCGGCGACGCCCCGCTGGAGTCCGTCGAGCCACTCCCAGTAGCCGAGCACCGCGAGGTCCTCGTCGCGGATCGTCCGGCACCGCTCCTCGACGATCGCGCGGATCTCGTCGCGCTCGTGGCGCTCGGTGAGGCGCACGCCCGACCGCAGCACCTGGCGCACGGCCTGGTCGCAGCCCGCACGGCTGAAGACGAAGAAGATCGCGGGGAGGAGGTTCTTGCCGCGGAGGATCTCGACGACCTCCGAGCGCAGCACGAGCTCCTCGGTGCGCTGCTCCGGGTAGCGGCCGCGACCGCCTCGGCCGTTGCGGCCGCCCCTGCCGCCGCGCTCGACCCGGGAGCCGCCCTGGGCCATGCGGGCGAGCTCGGGGTTCACCCGGTTCGTCGCCGCCCGACCGGAGGAGTCGAAGAGATCGACCAGCTTGCCGCCCACCAGGACGTGCTGGTCGAGCGGGACGGGCCGCTCCTCGGAGACGATGACCTCGGTCTCGCCCCGGACGGTCTGGAGCCAGTCGCCGAACTCCTCGGCGTTCGACACGGTCGCGCTGAGCGAGACCAGCCGCACGCGCTGCGGGAGGTGGATGATGACCTCCTCCCAGACGGCGCCGCGGAAGCGGTCGGCGAGGTAGTGCACCTCGTCCATCACGACGTAGGCGAGGTCGCGCAGGAGGTCCGAGTCGGCGTACAGCATGTTGCGCAGCACCTCGGTCGTCATCACGACGATGCGGGCGCGCGCGTTGACGTTCGAGTCGCCGGTCAGCAGGCCGACCTCGGAGGCTCCGTAGTCCTCGACGAACTCCTGGAACTTCTGGTTGCTCAGCGCCTTCATCGGCGTCGTGTAGAAGACCTTGGCCGTCGGGTCCTGCATGGCCAGGTGGATCGCGAACTCGGCCACCGCGGTCTTGCCGGCGCCGGTGGGCGCGGCGACGAGGACGCTGTGGCCGTCGTCGAGCGCGCTGCAGGCCTCGTACTGGAAGGGGTCGAGGTCGAACGCGAGGGTCGAGCGGAACGCCTCGACCCTCGCGTGGCCCTGGCGCGTCCGGAACGCGGCGAACCGCTCGGCGGGAGACGGTCCGGTCACGCGGGCAGGTCGGAGGGGCTGCCGTCGAACACCAGCTGGCGCTTGGCGGCGCGCCGGTCGTGCAGGATCGCGATCCCGCAGGCGAGGAAGAACAGGAAGATGATCGGGATGGCCAGGAGGAACATCGAGATCGGGTCGGCCGCGGGGGTCGCGATCGCCGTGAAGAGCACGATCGCCATGATCGCGATGCGCCACGACTTGAGGATCAGCATGCCGGGGAGGACGCCGAGGAAGTTGAGGAGCACCAGGAAGACGGGCAGCACGAAGGCGATGCCGACGACCAGCACGAGCTTGAGAACGAACTCGTAGTAGATCTTGGCGTCGAGGAAGCTCGCCGCGTTGCTGCCGGTGAAGCTCGTCAGGAGCTCCACGATGTGCGGGAACACGAACCAGCCGGCCGCGCAGCCCGCGAAGAACAGCGGGATGGCGGTGAGGATGAAGCCGAGGCCGTACCGCATCTCCTTGCGGGTCAGGCCCGGGACGAGGAACGCCCAGATCTGGTACAGCCAGACCGGGCTTGCCAGGACGATGCCCACCGTGATGGCGATCTGCAGCCGCAGGTCGAAGGCACCGGCGATCGTCGGGAAGTTGAGGATCGCCTCCTTGCCCTGGGTGGAGGCCACCTCGGAGATCGGAGCCTTGAGGGCCTCGAAGACCCACTCCGAGACGAACCACCCCGCGACGCACGCGATGACGATCGCGATCGCGGACTTGAAGAGCCTGTTGCGAAGCTCGACGAGGTGCGCCCCGAGCGACATGCGCCCGTCGGGGTTCTTCGTCCGCTTCGTCCGTGGCTTCTTCGGTGCCACGGACGTCATTACTTGAGCGGGGACTCGGGCGGCGTGGTGGTGCCGGTGCCGGTGGTCGTGCCGGTGGATCCGGCGACGGTGCCGGTGGTCCCCTCGGTCGACTCACGGCGCTCGGTGCCGTCCTCGTCCTTCATGGTCTTGACCTCGCTCTTGAAGATCCGCATCGACTGCCCGACACTGCGGGCCAGCTGCGGGAGCTTGGGCGCACCGAACAGGAGGAGGATCACGGCGAGGATGATGAGGAGGTGCCACCCCTGGAGGCCAGCGAACATTGCAGACTCACTTCACTTGTCGGTTGCGGTGTACGAGGAGCTTACCCTGTTCGACCCGTTCTGACCGGCGGAGATCGATCCTGTCGCGACGTGCGTCACGCCGGCCCTCGTGCGCACGCCTCACGTCGTCGCGATCGGCGAACAGCGACGAGGACGGCCGGGGCGGCAGGTCGTCCGTCATTCCAGGACTCAGTGTCTCGAGTTTCGCGGTGACCTCGGACAGCTGTCCGAGGAGCACCTTCCCCTTGCGCCAGTAGGAGAGGGCGAAGAGGACCAGCATCGCCAGAGCGCCCAGCGCGAGGCCGAGCCAGATCAGGATCCACGACCACCAGGTCACGACGGCTCCCCCACGTTCGCGGCGAGCGCGGAGGCCGCCCAGAGCGCGACCGCGGTGCGCGCCTCGGGGGGTGCCACCACGGTGACGAGACCCGCCAACGACGCCACCAGGCGCGTCAATCCCTCCAGATGGGCGACGCGGAGACGGACGAGGACACCGTGGTCCTCCTCCCCCGGCACGGGATCGGGGAACTCGGCGTCGGCCGCGTAGTCGCCCAGCAGCACGACGGCGCTGGGGGCGACGCGCAGGTCCACGACGAGATCGGAGGCGGAGGCCTCGAAGAGCCGTTCCGAGAGGGTCACCTCGTTGCGGCGCCGGACGATCGGCGTCCCCGTGTCGCGGAGGGAGCGCATCCTGTCGACCCGGAACGTCCTGACGCCCTCGCGGAGGTGGTCCCATCCCCGCAGGTACCAGTCCCGATCGACCGATTCGAGCACGAAGGGGTCGACGAGCCGGGACTCGGTCTCGCCGCGGGCGCTGCGGTAGTCGAAAGCGACCTGCGTCGCCGAGCCCATCGCTGTCCGCAGGAGCGCCACAGCGCTGTCCGCGCCCGTGCCGCGCGAGACCGCGACCGCGCTCGGGGCCGAGGAGGCGCCGCGTGCGAGCTTCCCCATCAGCGAGGCGATCCGGTCGTTGCCCTGGTTCTCGGGCAGCGCTGCGAGGTACTGCATGCCGGCGATGAGGGCGGCGGCCTCCCGCGCCGAGAACCTCGGCGAGTCGTCGATCGCGACCTGGTGGGTGAGGACGACGTGGTCGTTCTCCTCGAAGTCGTCCCAGCCGATGTCGAAGAGGTCGTTCGCCTGGTACTGCGCGGTCTCGCCGGGGATGCCCGAGACGGCGATGAGGCGCACCGCGCGGCGCACCTCCTCCTCCGGGATCTCGAAGTGCGCGGCGACCTCGGCGACGGAGACGCGGCCCCGGTCGAGCAGGTAGGGAACGAGGGAGAGGAGGACGGCCAGGCGGTCGCGCGCCTGCAGGGAGCGGGGTCTAGCCACGGGGATCCCCTCCATGGTCGTCCAGGGTGCGGCGGAGGCGGTCGAGGACGCGGCGGCGGAGCTCCTCCGGCTCGAGCACCCGCACCTCGGGACCGTGACCGGCGAGCTCGTCCGCGAGCACGTCCGGGTCGGTGTAGTGCAGGCGCAGCAGGCCCTGGCCCTCGCCCTCGGCCTCGGCACGCCCGCCGAGACGGAGGGCGGCGTCGGAGTCGGGGGCGACGCGCAGGAGCGCGCTGTTGCGCTGCAGGATCTCGTCGAGCTGGGCGAGAGCGGTCGCCGCGTGGTCCCCCTCCACGAGAGGCGCGGTGCGGCCGGTGGACGCGACCGGCCCGACGATCCGCGACAGGAGGAAGGTCCGCGTGCCCTCGGCGCCCTCGTCCCAGCCGTGGAGGTGCCAGCGCCCCTGGTGGTTCACCAGGGCGCGGGGCTGCACGGTGCGCACGCGCGGCTCCTCGCCGCCGGGCTTCAGATAGGGGAAGCGGACGACCTGGCCGCGGTCGAGCGCAGCGTTGAGCGGCTCGAACGAGGCCTCGCGGACCCGGATCGAGGGGCTGATGCCGATGACGGGGTCGACGGACTCGACCCCGATCGAGCGCAGCTTGATCAGCGCGCGCCGCGACTCCGCCGAGAGCGTCCCCTCGCACCAGACCGCCCCGGCCAGGCGGAGCAGCGCGAGCTCCTCCGGGTCGAAGGTCAGGTCGGCCGGGAGGTCGTAGCTGCGCTTCGCGATGCGGTACCGGACGGTCTGGGTGTTGCCCGGGTCGCCCGGGGCGTCGACCGTCTCGATCGGGATGCCCAGCTCGCGCAGGTCGTCCTTGTCGCGCTCGAACTGGCGCTCGAGCGAGGTCCGGTCGCCCCGGCCCACCCGCTGCCGGTAGCCCTGCACCGTGGAGAGGACGTCGGCCTTCGTCAGTCCGTTCTCGGCCGCGACGAGCGCGAGCACGAGGTTGAACAGACGCTCCTCGGCCGGGACGCGGCTCGAGGACGGGGCGTCGGAAGGCACGCCCTCCAGTCTAGGGCCGGGCCCGGTCAGACCTTTCCGAGGATGTCGGCGACGAAGATCAGCGTCGCGCCGCCGGGGATCCCGCCCTGAGGGGAGCCCTGGTCGCCGTAGCCCTGGTCCGGCGGGATGACCGCGATGACCTGGGATCCGACGGGCTGGCCGATGAGGGCGTCGGCGAATCCGGCGATGACTCCGCCCTGGGTGGTCGAGCCGTCGGCGGCCGTGAAGACGGCGGGAGCGCCCTTCTCCCAGCTGGAGTCGAACACCTTCCCGTCGCTCCACTGCCAGCCTGTGTAGGCCACGACGACCTGGTCGCCCTCGGCGACGACGTCGCCGTCGCCCTTCTTGAGCTGGGCGATGCGGAGGTCGGTCGGCGCGTCACCGGAGGGCTTCGCGAGCCCCGGGCGTCCGTCGTCGCCGAGCGTCACCGTCGGGAAGCCGTCGGGCGCGGGCTGGGCGGCGCCGTTCGCGCGGGCCAGCGAGGCCTCACGGACGTCCGCGACGAGCACGAGCGTGTCGTCCTCCGAGATGCCGAGCTGCGACGAGGACTGGCCGAAGCCGTCCTCGGGGGCGATCGCGATGGCGACGCGCGAGCCGACCTGCGTGCAGAGGAGGCCCTCGTTCAGGCCGACGAGCCCGGCTCCGCCGACGCCGAAGCGGGCGGTGCTCGACCCGTCGTAGGGCGAGGTCTCGAGGACCGTGCCGTCCGCTCCGTTGACCAGGGTGTAGTCGATGGTGACGAGCTGGCCCTTCTCGAGCGGTGCGCCCGAGCCCTCGATGAGGGTGCTGACCTGCGTGCCGTCCGCCTTCAGCGGCGTCGGGACGCTGACGTCCGGCTTCGCTCCGAAGTCGCCCGTGGCGCTGACCGCCGCCGAGGAGTCGCCGGAGGAGAACGGAGCGTCGCAGTCCGCCTGCGAGGAGGACGCGGTGCATCCGGTGAGAGCGGCGACGATGCCGATGCCGGCGATGAGCGCGGTGGTCCTGCGCACGGGTCCTCGATTCGAGTGAAGGGGAGCGGTGACGCCCGGGGTGGAGACGGCCCGGAGGCCGGGAACAGCTTAGAGGATGCCCTCGTCGTCGGGCTCCGCGGTCTCCTCGCCGAACCCGCGGGCCCGGGAGAGCTCGGCGCTGGTGGCGGACTCGCGGACCCGCTTGCGCAGGCTCTTGGGGCTCACGGCGCGCTCGCCGAGCGCGCCGGGGGTCCAGGCCTCCACGTCCTCGTCGCTGAAGTCCGTCTTCGACGGGCGACGCTTGAGCTCGGGGAGCACGGTGTCCGGAGCGAGCCGGCGAGCGGTGATGAGGAAGCCGGTGTGGCCGATCATCCGGTGGTCCGGCCGGACCGCGAGGCCCTCGACGTGCCAGCCGCGGACCATGGTCTCGTTCGACGACGGGTTCGTGAACAGGCCCGAGGCGCGGATCGCCTCCGCCGTCCGCGAGAGCTGCGTGACGGTGGCCACGTAGCAGAGGAGGACTCCCCCGGGCGTGAGAGCCTCGGCGGCGACGTCGAGGCACTCCCAGGGCGCGAGCATGTCGAGCACGACGCGGTCGGCCTCGCCGGACGGGACCGTGCCGGGCAGCGCCTCGACGAGGTCGCCGACGGTGACGCTCCAGTTGTCGGGCGTGTAGCCGAGGAAGGTCTCGATGTTCGCCCGTGCGACATCCGCGAACTCCTCGCGCCGCTCGAACGACGACAGCCGGCCGGTCGGACCCACCGCCCGCAGCAGCCAGAGCGAGAGCGCGCCGGAGCCGACACCGGCCTCGACCACGCGGGCGCCGGGGAAGACGTCGGCGAGGGCGAGGATCTGGGCCGCGTCCTTCGGGTACACGATCGCCGCGCCGCGGGGCATCGACATCACGAAGTCGGCGAGGAGAGGGCGCAGCGCGAGGTGCTCGACGCCGACGGTGTTGGTCACCACCGAGCCGTCGGGCAGCCCGATCACCGTGTCGTGCTCGATGCCGCCCCGGTGCGTGTGGAACACCTTGCCGGGAACGAGCGTGATGGTGTTCATCCGCCCCTTGGGTCCCGTCAGCTGGACGCGGTCTCCCGCGCGGAAGGGTCCGGAATGCTGCAGTGCCTCACCGGTCATCGGCGGGCCTCCGTCTCGGTCGTGGCCGGGCCGGAGCCGCGGTGCTCGGAGGACACCGTCGCGAGGTCCGCGACGGTGCGGCCCGCGAGAGTGGGCCAGAGGGCGTAGGGGCCGGCGGGGTCGAGCTCCAGCTGGTGCGGGACGCCGATCGACGCGGCTCCGGAGGCGACGGCCGCGCCGAGGCCCGTGAGGGAGTCCTCGATCGCGACGCAGGCGGCGATGTCGACACCGAGGGTGCTCGCGGCGAGGAGGTACGCCTCGGGGTGAGGCTTGCTGCGCTCGACCATGTCGCCGCTGACGACGGCGGCGAAGGCGGGGAACGGGATCCGGTCCACGACGGCCGCGGCCATCCGCGAGATCGACATCGTGACCAGCGCCTGCGGCACTCCCGCCTCGGACACCGCGTGCAGCAGCTCGAGCGCGCCCGGTCGCCACGGGATGCTCACGGCCAGCTGGTCGACGACCTCGTCGGTCATCCGGTCGATGATCGCGTCGACGGAGAGGTCGACGCCCTTGCCCTGCAGGATGCGGGCGGCGGCGGGCAGGCCCGAGCCGACGAGTCCCATCGCGTCCTCGTGGGTCCACACTCCGCCGAAGGAGGAGACGAGCGCGTGCTCCGACGCCATCCAGTACGGCTCGGTGTCGACGAGCGTCCCGTCCATGTCCCAGAGGACGGCGGCGGGGGCGGACGCTCCTCCGAGCGGCTCGGAGGACAGCGGCCGGGCGGAGGTCTCGGGAGTCACGAGCGACCATGGTACCGGCAGGGCCGCGCCCCTCCCCGGCCGCGGGCCGAGAGCGAACAGCGCGGCCGATCCCGCCGGACGGGACGGGCGCGGCCGGGGGCGGTCCTATCCTGGACGGAGGGACAGGCGCGGTGTGCGCTCCCCGCACATCGAGCCGAACGCGGAGATCCTGCCTATGAACGTGATCACGGGGAACGTCCTGGTCGTGGCCTTCGAGGGCTGGAACGACGCCGGGGACGCCGCCAGCGGCGCGCTGCGGCTGGTCAAGGACGCCGGGGAGTACGTGCCCCTCTTCGCCGTCGACGCCGAGCAGTACTACGACTTCCAGTACACCCGCCCCATGCTCTCGATCGGCGAGGACGGCCGCCGCAGCCTCGCCTGGCCCGGCACCCAGATCTTCGGCCCGGCCGACACCTCGGTCGACGCCGAGAGCGCGCTGTACCTCATGATCGGCACCGAGCCCTCGCGCAGCTGGAAGAGCTTCGCCGCCGAGGTCGTCGACGCCATGCTCGCGATCGACATCTCCGCCGTCGTCTTCCTCGGCGCGATGCTCGCCGACGTCCCGCACACCCGGCCGATCTCGATCTTCGCCTCGAGCGAGAACGCGGAGCTGCGGAGCTCCTTCGAGCTCGAGCGCTCCAGCTACGAGGGGCCGGTCGGCATCCTCAGCGTGATCGGCGAGGCCGCGCAGAAGGTCGGCATCCCCGCCGTCTCGATCTGGGCCTCCGTCCCGCACTACGTGCACAACGCGCCCTCGCCCAAGGCGATGCTGGCGCTGCTCGAGAAGCTCGAGGAGGTCGTCGGCCTGGCGATCCCCCGCGGCGACCTCGTCGAGGAGGCGGAGGAGTGGGAGCGCGGCATCGACGCCCTCGCCGCCGAGGACGAGGAGATGGCGTCCTACATCGCCCAGCTCGAGCAGGCGCGCGACACCGTCGACTCGCCCGAGGCGAGCGGCGAGGCGATCGCCCAGGAGTTCGAGCGCTACCTGCGCCGCCGCGGCGACGGCCGCTCCGGCGAGGAGCCCTGGCGGCCGTAGCATCCGCCGGCGCCCGCTCGTCCGAGACGGTCGTCGATCACGGGACCGCTGCCGGCCGATGCCCCTCCCGGCCGCCCTGACGGGACTCGAGCCATTCGGGACTCGAGCCTGACGGGGTTCAGGCCGGGCGCACCCCGAGCAGGGCGTCGACCGCGTCGCGCAGGAGCGACGGGTCGTCCACGCCCTCGGTCAGTGCGGCGTCGACGACGGCGAGGGCGGCCGGAGTGCCGAGGTCGTCGGCCAGCGCCTCGCGCAGCTGCGCCAGCACCTCGAGCGCCGAGCGCGGTCCGACGGCGGCGAGGGCCGACTCCCAGCGCGCCAGGCGCGCCTCGGCCGACGGCAGGTCCTCGGGCAGCCACTCCCAGTCGGAGCGGTAGTGGTGCGCGAGGAGCGCGAGGCGGATCGCCCGCGGGTCCGCGCCCTCGCTCCGCAGACGGGAGACCAGCACCAGATTCCCGAGCGACTTGCTCATCTTCTCGCCCTGGTAGGCGACCATCCCGGCGTGCGCGTATGCGCGGGCCAGAGGACGGCCGGACAGCGACGCGGCGTGGCCGGCGCTGAACTCGTGGTGCGGGAAGACCAGGTCGCTCCCGCCGCCCTGCAGGGTGAACTCGGGTCCGAGCCGGTCGAGGGCGATCACCGAGCACTCGATGTGCCAGCCCGGACGGCCGCGGCCGACCTCGGCGTCCCAGGCGGGCTCGCCGGCGCGCTCGGCCCGCCAGAGCAGCGGATCGAGGGGGTCGCGCTTGCCGGCGCGCTCCGGGTCGCCCCCGCGCAGCGCCGAGAAGCGGGCCATCGACTCCGCGTCGAGCCGGCTCTCGCTGCCCAGGTGCCAGACGGCGCTCTCGGCCGCGGCGATGTCGTAGTAGAGGTCGCTCGCGCCCTCCTCCGCCGCGTCCGGAGCAGCGACGCGGTAGGCGACGCCGTCGCGCTCCAGGCGGGCGACCGCTTCCGCGATGGGATCCACGGTCTCGGTGACTCCGACGTAGTGCTGCGGAGGCAGGACGCGCAGGGCGGCCATGTCGCCGCGGAACAGCTCGACCTGCTCCTCGGCGAGGTCGCGCCAGTCGACGCCGGTGGCCGTCGCACGCTCGAGCAGAGGGTCGTCGACGTCGGTCACGTTCTGGGCGTACTCGACCGTGTAGCCCGCGTCGAGCCAGACGCGCTGGACCGTGTCGAAGGCGAGGTAGGTCGACGCGTGCCCGAGGTGGGTGGCGTCGTAGGGCGTGATGCCGCAGACGTAGAGGCTCGCGACTCCGCTGGGCGCGTCGAGCTCGACGGGGCCGGCGGTCGCGGTGTCGTGCAGGCGCGGTGCGCTCCCCCGGCCGGGCAGGGCGGGGACGTCGGCGGCGGTCCAGGCGCGCATCTAGGCGGCGATCAGGCCGGTGGCGAGCGCGACCATCAGGACGACGCCGAGGACGATGCGGTACACGACGAACGGGAGGAAGCTGCGGCGGGAGATGTAGCTCATGAAGAACGCGATCACGACGAAGCCGACCACGAACGCGACGATGGTCGCCACGAGGGTCTCGAGCCCGCCGACCTGGACCTGGTTCGGGAGCACGACCGGGTCGCTGATGCTCTTGTACAGCTGGTAGAGACCGCTGCCGAACACCGCGGGGATCGCGAGGAGGAAGGAGTAGCGCGCCGCAGCCTTGCGCTCGTAGCCGAGGAAGAGGCCGGCGGTGATGGTGCCTCCCGAGCGCGAGACGCCGGGGATCAGGGCGAGCGCCTGCGCACCTCCGAAGATCAGGCCGTCGCGGACGCCCAGGTCGCGCAGGCGGCGCTTCTTCGCGCCGACCGCGTCGGCGATGCCGAGCAGGATGCCGAAGAGGATGAGGGTGGTGGCCACCACCCACAGAGAGCGGAGGGTCGTCTCGATCGCGTCCTGGAAGACGAGGCCGAGGACGATGATCGGAAGGCTGCCCAGGATGATGAGCCAGCCCATGCGGGCGTCCGGGTCCGAGCGCGGGATCCGGCCGACGAGGGAGCGCGCCCAGTGCGACACGATCCGCACGATGTCGCGCCAGAAGTAGATGATGACGGCGGTCTCGGTGCCCAGCTGCGTGATCGCGGTGAAAGCGGCTCCGGTGTCGCGGCCGCCGAGGCCGGGCAGCAGCTCGCTGACGATCCGGAGGTGGGCGCTGGAGGAGATGGGGAGGAATTCGGTCAGACCCTGGACGAGTCCCAGGATCAGCGCGTCGAGCAGGCCCATGCGTCACTTTCGAGGAGGGCTGGGGCGTCGTCGGCCAGCAGTCGGTCGGGATCGGTCGGTGCTGACCCGGTCCGCGGCGCCGTCAGGAGCTCAGCAGGAGATCGGTCAGGACCTTCCTGCCAAACACTAGTGCGTCCAGTGGAACGCGCTCGTCGACCCCGTGGAACAGCGCCGGGAAGTCCAGGGACGACGGCAGCTGGAGCGGCGCGAACCCGTATCCGGTGATGCCGAGCGTCGAGAGCGCCTTGTTGTCGGTGCCTCCGGAGAGCAGGTACGGGAGGACCTCGGCGCCCGGATCGAACCGGCGGATCGAGGAGGCCATGCTCTCGACGAGGGGGCCGGCGAAGGGCACCTCGAGTCCGATGTCGCGGTGCTGGACGAGGATCTCGACGTGCTCGCCCGCGAGGACCTTCAGGCGCTCGAGCACCGCGTCCTCCTCGCCGGGGAGGACGCGCACGTCGATGGTGGCGTCCGCGGTGTCCGGGATGACGTTGGCCTTGTAGCCGGCCGACAGCATCGACGGATTGGCGGTGGTGCGCAGCGTCGCGGCGATGAAGCGCGAGGCGGTGCCGGTGGCGAGTGCCAGCTCCTCCGGAGTGCTGCGCTGAGGGTCGTGGCCGAGCAGGCGGGCGACCTCGTCGAGCAGCTCGCGCGTGGTGTCGGTGAGGCGGGTGGGCCACTCCTCGCTTCCGATGCGGGCGATCGCCTGCGCCAGCCGGGTGACGGCGTTCTCGGAGTTGATCTGCGAGCCGTGCCCCGCCGTGCCGTGCGCGCGGAGGGTCAGCCACATCAGCGCCTTCTCGCCCGTCTGCACGAGATAGGCCCGCTTGCCGGCCAGCTCGATCGAGTAGCCGCCGACCTCGCTGATCGCCTCGGTCGCTCCGGCGAACAGCTCGGGCCGCTCACGGGCCAGGAATCCCGATCCCCGCACACCGCCCGCCTCCTCGTCGGCGAAGAAGGCGATGACGAGGTCGCGGGAGGGGCGCCTCCCCTCACGGAGGATGTCGCCGAGCGAGGCGAGGATCATCGCGTCCATGTTCTTCATGTCGACCGCGCCGCGGCCCCAGAGCATGCCGTCCTTGATCTCGCCGCCGAACGGGTCGACGCTCCAGTTGTCGGCGATGGCGGGCACCACGTCGAGGTGCCCGTGGACGACGAGGGCGCCGCGCTCGCGGTCCTCCCCGGCGACCCGCGCCACGACGCTCGTGCGTCCCGGGTCGGAGTCGATCAGCTCGGGCTCGAGGCCGAGGTCGCGCAGCTTCGCCGCGACGTACTCCGCGGCCGGGCGCTCCGGCTCCGCCTTCCCGTCGCCGTAGTTGCTGGTGTCGAAGCGGATGAGATCGCGCGCGATGAGCGCCGTCTCGTCGAGGGTGCTGTCGGTCACGGGCGCGCTGTCGATGCTGTCGGACATGCGGGCAACGGTACCGGCGCGGGCTCGACGGCGCGCGGAGGACGGTGGGCCGGGAGGTGGCGTGAGAGGCCCCGGAACCGTGCTAATGTCTTCTTCGGCCGCGGAAACGCAGGTCGAAGGAAACACTCGTCCGGGTGGCGGAAATGGCAGACGCGCTAGCTTGAGGTGCTAGTGCCCGTATAGGGCGTGGGGGTTCAAGTCCCCCCTCGGACACACTGATCGGAACCCCTCGTCTCTCCTCGGAGAGGCGGGGGGTTCCGTCGTTCCCGGCACCGTCCGCTCCTCGCGCCGGCGGGAAAGATGCTGTGGTCGGAGAGAGCAGACGCCCCGCTCTTTCCCGAAGAGGTGGGGGCGTCTCCTGCAGTAAACGGGCGCTCCTGCAGTAAACGGGCGCTCCTGCACCGCAGGGGCGCTCCTGCACCGCAGGGCCCTCCTGCACAGACCGTGCCTCGGCGTCAGACGCCTGCTGTCGCCGGCGACCAGCCGAGAGCCGGAGCGATCGATTCCACGACAGTGCGCAGGAGCCGCGCGTTGTACTCGACCCCGAGCTGGTTGGGAACGGTGAGCAGCAGCGTGTCCGCCTCCTGCACGGCGGCGTCCGCAGCGAGCTCGGCGGCGACGGCGTCCGGCTCGCCCGTGTAGCTGCGGCCGAAGCGGGCGCGGACGCCCTCGAGGGTGGCGACCTGGTCCTGCTCACCGCGGCCGCCGAAGTACATGCGGTCGAGATCGCTCGTGATCGGGAGGACGCTGCGCGAGACGGAGACGCGCGGGGTGCGCTCCCAGCCCGCCTCGCTCCACGCGGCGCGGTACTCGCGGATCTGGCGGGCCTGCAGCTCGTCGAAGGGCACGCCCTCCTCCTCCAGGAGCAGGGTCGACGACTGCAGGTTCATGCCCTGCTCGGCCGCCCAGCGCGCGGTCGCGAAGCTGCCGGCACCCCACCAGATCCGGTCCTCGAGGCCGGGCGAGCGCGGCTCGATCGAGAGCGGGAGCGACTGGCGCGTCATCGCCGGATCCGACTGCGCGACCGGCGCTCCGGCGAGCGCATCCCGGAGGATGCGCACCTTCTGCCGGGCGAGGTCGGCGTCGGTCATCCCCTCCGGGGGGACGAAGCCGAACGTCTCGGACCCGCGCAGGGCGGTCTCGGGCGATCCCCGGCTGACCCCGAGCTCGAGCCGGCCGTCGGAGATCAGGTCGGTGGCGGCCGCCTCCTCCGCCATGTAGAGCGGGTTCTCGTAGCGCATGTCGATGACCCCGGTGCCGATCTCGATGCGGCGGGTGCGCGCGGCGATCGCCGCCAGCAGCGGGAACGGCGAGGCGAGCTGCGGCGCGAAGTGGTGCACGCGGACGTAGGCGCCGTCGATGCCGATCTCCTCCGCCGCCTCCGCGAGCTCGATCGTCTGGAGGAGGACGTCGCGAGCCGAGCGGGTCTGAGACCCGGGGACGGACTGGTAGTGGCCGAAGGAGAGGAAGCCGATGCGCGAGACCATGCCTGCCTCAGCGCTCGGGGGTCCCCCGCTATTCCCGGAGGGTGTGCACGGCGGACGCCGAACCGCGACAGCGCTCCCGAGGAGTCCTCAATACACGTATGGTGGTCGCGTGCCCGCTGATCGGGGCGGAGAGGGGTCGTCGTGGAGCCGATGGTCGGTCGCCTCGGGGCGACTCTCGGGGTCGCCATGCAGACGATCAGCGGGTCGCAGGTGCAGGCATGCGCTCTCCGTCCGCAGCGGAACCGGTCGCCCGGTCGCGTCTCCGCGTCAGTGCGCCTCGAAGTCGGCGGAGACCGAGGCGGTGACCTCGATGTCCTCCGGCTTGAGGGCCAGCGGCTCCTCAGGAGAGGAGAACGCCTTGGCGCGGCTCATCATCGCCGAGCCGCCCTCGATGCGCGTGTGCGGCCGCAGTCCCGGCTCGAAGAGGGTCAGCACCCGCACCTCGGTCAGGCCGAGGGCCGCCGCATAGGCCTCGGCCCGCTCGCGCGCGTCGCGCACGGCAGCGGTGCGGACCTCGCGCTCGATGCCCGCCCGTCGCGCCGCCGTCACGTCCCAGTCGATCCCCGAGATCTGGATCCCCGGCACCTCCGAGATCGAGCCGACCCAGCGCCCGAGAGCCGCGAAGTCCCGGTACTTCACCCGGACCCCGGCGGCCGCGACATGGAACAGCTGCGTGACGTCCGAGTCCTTGATGTACCGGCGGATCGAGGAGACCGAGATCTGATCGGAGGACCACCAGGTGGCGGCGCCGGACGCCTGCTCGGCGGCCGCCTCCTCACGGACCCGCGCGTGCAGGGCGGTGACCTCGGCGAGCGCCTGGGGTCGGGATCGCGACTCGCGCCGGATCTCGAGGCGGACGGTGCCCCGCTCGGCGGGGTGGAAGTGCTGGGCGAGACCGGCGACGGTGATGGTGACCATGGCCCCATGGTGCCGTACGCACCCCGTCAGCTCCGAGCGGCGAGCATCTCCCGGATGCGGTCGGCGAGGGCCCGCTCCGTCGTCAGGTTGCTGACCAGCTGGGCTCGGTGCCCCCCGCAGGCGCCTGGGAGGGGATCTCCGGTGCTCGGGTCGACCCGGCCCAGCAGTGCCCGCTCCCCCTGGGCGATCGAGGCCTCGAGCAGGGCGAGCCGCCGCTCGAGCCGCTCGATCTCGAAGCTCTCGGGCGTGATGTCGGACTCGCGGAAGTGGCCGGCTGTGGAAGTGGGGACGCTCATCGATGATCCGTTCCGTCGGGGGCGCCCAGGAGCGGCGCCATCACCAGGAAGACACCGGAGAACGGCGATCATGACGCGAAGGCGCGAAATGCACTGAGACGTGGCGCGCCACCGGCGGTCAGGAGCGGAAGACGGCCAGGTTCTCGTTCTCCACGATGGCGAGGGTGCGGACGAGGCGGGTGTAGCGCTCGACGAGCTCGCCCTCCCCCGCGCCCTGCCCCAGCAGGGCCGAGATGCTCTCGGCGGGGAAGAGGGAGACGATCTCCATCGCGACGGCCCGAGCGTGCTCGGAGGAGAGAGTGCGCGCGTACTCCAGAGCGCGGGTCAGCTGCGGCCTCTCCTCCCCCTCCGGACTCGCCGACGGCGCCGTCGTGGCGGCATGGCCGAGGACCGCCACGAAGACGCGGGCGATCTCGTCGACCCGGAGTGCGCGGACCAGGGTCAGCAGACGCGAGGAGACGCGGGAGACGCCGCGCGCGAGGAGCTCTCCGCTGAGGGCGCGCACCTCGATCACGTCGCCGCCGCCGAACTCGCCGGAGACGCGCTTGATGCCCGAGGCGAACAGGCTCGAGCCGGCTCCGATGCTCCGCTCGGCCTCGAGGTTGATCTCGACGCGGCCGCGGCCGGTGGCCACTCCGGAGATCCAGCGCTGCTCCACGGGCGGATGCGCGTGCACGGCGCGGACGAGGGTGCCCGGGCCCGGCCCTCCCAGGGCGCCCAGGATGACCTCGGGGGTGCGCGCCCCGGCGATCCTGGTCGAGACGCCGTTGTGCGCGGCGAGCTCGGCGGCCCGCAGCTTGGAGCGGATGCCCCCTCGGCCGGTGCCGCCCTTCTGCACGCCGATGCGGCGCAGCTCCGAGATGCCCAGCTCCTCGAGGTGCACGCCCTCGGCGATGCTGCCGGCGAAGACGCCGGGGACGTCGGTGAGCAGCAGCAGCAGGTCCGCGCCGAGGAGCATCGCCAATCCGCCGGCGACGCCGTCGTTGTCCGAGCCGGCGGAGTCGATCGTGTCGTTGCCGTTGACCACGGGCACGACTCCGGCGTCGAGGGCGTGGCGGATCGCCTCGGCGACGTGTGCCATCTGCCGGGGAGAGGCGAGGTCGGACTCGCCGATGAGGATCTGCGCGATCAGGGCGCCCGAGAGCTCGGCCACCGAGCGGTAGAAGCCCATCAGGACGGTCTGGCCCACCGCTGCCGCCAGGCGGGCGCTGATCGGCTCCTCCTGCGAGCGGGCGAAGAGCGCCCGACCCGAGGAGACGGCGCCGGAGGAGACCAGCACGACGTCCCAGCCCAGCGCGCGGGCGGCGAAGGCGCTCTCGAGCGCGCTGGCCAGGAGAACGGGATCCGGACCCGACTGCTTGGTGACCGAGCTGGACCCCATCTTGACCACGAGGGTCCTTCTGCGCGGCGCGGCCGGGGCGGTGGCGTCGGAGTCGGCGGGGTCGGGCAGGGCGTCGGACATGGCTCCATGCTAGAGGCGCGGTAGGAGGCCCTCCCTCGCCGAGACCCGGCGGAGAACGCCCCCGGACGGGGATGTCGGGGGCGGATGCGAGACTGCCCGGGACGTCTGGAACCTCCTTCACGGTGCCCCTTGCCGGGCGGTCACGGAAGGGTCCGAGCGGCTCGCCGGTGGATGTCGGTGGCGATTGACATACTCGAACACATGTTCGAACATGGGCAGATGAGCCCCCCTTCATCCCTCGTCTCCGCGGAGACGGCCGAGGCCGCAGAGCCCCTTCTGCGGCAGCTCGCGTCGGTGAAGGAGCTGCAGTCCCGCATCCGGGACATGCAGGCGACCACCCTCGAGACCAGGAGCCTCGCCACCCTGCCGGCCTTCTCCTCCGTGCTCCCGGGCGGCTCGCTCAAGCAGGGTGCCGCCTACTCGGTGGAGGGCTCGATGAGTCTGGCGATGGGGCTGCTGGCCGGCCCGTCCGCCGAGGGCTCGTGGTGCGGCGTGGTGGGCGTCCCGGAGTTCGGGGCCGAGGCCGCGGCCGGCATGGGGATCGACCTCGAGCGCCTGGTGCTCGTGCCCGCACCGGCCGAGCACTGGCTCACCGTCACCGCCGCTCTGGTCGATGTGCTGACCGTCGTGCTCACCCGTCCGCCCGCCTCCGTCTCCTCGACCGACGTCTCACGTCTGGGAGCACGACTGCGCCAGCGGGGTGCCACGCTCGTGGTCCTCGGCGAGTGGCCCCAGGCCGAGGCGCGGCTCAGCATCCGCAGCAGCCGCTGGGAGGGGCTCGGCGACGGCCACGGCTACCTGCGCTCCCGGGAGGCGATGGTCGATGTGGTCGGCCGGGCCGGCACCCGGGTGCGCACGGTGCGGATGAGCATGCCCGGCGTCGAGAGCGCCTTCGGCTCCCGGGTCGAGCACGGCCGCCTGCACGAGCGGGCGGTCTGAGATGGCGAGCGCACCCGAGCTGCGGCGGACGATCCTCGTCTGGTGCCCCGACTGGCCCCTCCTCGCGGCCGCCGCCGACGCCGGCCTCGGCGCCGGGCACCCCCTGGCCCTCACGGAGAAGAGCCTGGTCTTCGCCTCCTCCCCCGCTGCTCGGGCGGAGGGGGTCCGGCGGGGCATGCGCGTGCGCGAGGCGCAGTCCCGTTGCACGGGTCTCGCCGTCCTCCCGTACGACCCGGTGCTCGACCACCGGGCGTTCGAGCCGCTCATCCAGGCGCTCGAGGAGATCACCCCGGGCGTCCAGCTGATCCGGCCCGGTCTGTGCGCGATCCGCGCCCGCGGTCCGCGCCGCTACTACGGGAGCGAGCAGAGCGCGGCCGAGGCGATCCTGCAGCGGCTGGCCGAGCTGGGTCTCCCCGACGCCCGCATCGGGATCGCCGACGGGCTCTTCGCCTCCGAGCTCGCCGCGAAGCACTCCGGCTGCCCCGTCGCCGTCGTGCCCCCGGGAGCAGCGGCAGGCTTCCTCGCTCCGCTCCCGCTCGACGCCCTCGAGACCGAGTCCGTCGCTGCCCCTGCCCGTGCTCCCCGCCGGGGGGACGACCTGGTGGCGCTCCTGCGCAGGCTCGGCGTCCGCACCCTCGGCGCCTTCGCCGCCCTCCCTCGCGAGGACGTCGCCGCCCGGTTCGGACCGGAGGGCGCCCACGCGCACCTCCTCGCCGCCGGTGCGGAGTCGGAGACGGTGGTGCCCCGGCTCCCGCCGGAGCGCCTCGACCGGGCGATGGAGTTCGAGCCCCCTCTGGACCGCATCGACCAGGCCGCCTTCGCCTTCCGCGTCCCCGCGGAGGAGTTCGTCGCCGGGCTCACCCGCGCACAGCTGGTCGCGACCGCCATCCGCATCGAGGTCGTCAGCGAGCGCGGTGAGGTCTCCTCCCGGAGCTGGCTGCACCCGAGATGGTTCACCCCGGGCGACGTGCTCGACCGGGTCCGCTGGCAGCTGCAGGGCAGCGGGGAGATCGACACCGGTCTCGGAGCGCCGATCTCGCGGCTGTGCGTCGAGCCCGAGGCGGTCGACGCGATCGGCAACCACGAGCAGGGTCTCTGGGGCACCGCTCCGGAGGAGCGCGTCCACCACGGGCTGAGCCGCGTGCAGAGCATGCTCGGGCACGAGGCCGTGATGACCGCGTCGATCGGAGGGGGTCGATCCCTCCGCGACCGCCAGCACCTGATCCCCTGGGGCGACCGGGAGCCGGGCGACGCACGGCCGAGGACCCTGCCCTGGCCCGGCTCCCTGCCGCCGCCCCTCCCGCCGACGGTCTTCGCGGAGCCCGCGGCCGTGCTGGTCCGCGGACCGAGGGGCGAACCCGTCGCCGTCGACGAGCGCGGCGCCCTCAGCTCCGTGCCCGCCTACTTCACCCCCGGGACCTCTCAGGCACGCCTGGAGCCCCTCGCCGGATGGGCGGGTCCCTGGCCGATCGACGAGCGCTGGTGGGATCCGAGCACCGCCGTCCGCTACGACCGCTTCCAGGTGGTCGACGCCGCCGGTGTCGCCTGGCTGCTGCTCTGCCTCGACGGGGTCTGGGCCGCAGAGGCCCGCTACGACTGAACCGGAGCATCCCTCCACCACCGCGAACGAGCACCGAAGGAGCCCCGATGGGCTGGAACAACCCGCCGATCCCCTGGTCGGAGTTCGAGCGCCGCCTCTCCAGCGGCAAGCGCGCCGACGGCACGGTCGTCCAGGGCGACGGCGGCGACAGTCCGGCCTGGTCGCACAAGCGCCCCGCCTACGTGGCAGGGGACGACGTCCGGCCGCCGGCTCATCCGGTGCCCTACGCCGAGCTGCACGCCCACTCCCACTTCAGCTTCCTCGACGGGGCGAGCAAGCCGGAGCAGCTGGTCGAGGAGGCGGTCCGGCTCGGCATCGACACTCTCGCGCTCACCGACCACGACGGCCTCTACGGCATCGTGAGGATGGCCGAGGCCGCGCAGGGGCACGCCGTCCGCACGGCCTTCGGAGCCGAGCTCTCGATCGGGCTCACCTCGCCTCAGAACGGGGTCGCCGATCCGGAGGGGACCCACCTGCTCGTCCTCGCGCGCCGCGAGGAGGGCTACCACCGCCTCGCCCGTGCGATCACCACCGCCCAGCTCGCCGGAGCCGAGAAGGGCAAGCCGAGCTACGACCTCGAGGAGCTCGCGCGCGCCGCCGACGGCCACTGGATCGTGCTGACGGGCTGCCGCAAGGGAGCGGTCCGTCAAGCGCTCGCCGCCGCAGGAGTGGCCACGGCCGAGCAGGAGGTCCGCGAGCTCGTCCGGCTCTTCGGTCCCGCCAACGTCCTCGTGGAGCTGTACGACCACGGGGATCCCCTCGCCTCGCGCGCCAACGACCAGCTGGCGGCGATCGCCGAGAAGCTCCGGCTGCGGACGGTCGCCACCGGGAACGTGCACTACGCCCGGCCGGAGGAGCGCCCCCTCCAGACGGCCCTCGCCGCGGTCAGAGCACGCCGGAGCCTCGACGAGATGGACGGCTGGCTCCCCGCCGCGGGCGGCGCCCACCTGCGCTCCGGAGCCGAGATGGCCGAGCGCTTCGGCCGCTACCCCGGCTCCGTGGAGAACACGGTGCGCGTCGCCGACGAGATCGCCTTCGAGCTCGGCCGAGTCCGGCCCCGGCTGCCGCGCCAGGAGGTCCCCGAGGGGCACACCTCGATGAGCTGGCTGCGCGAGCTCGTGCGCGAGGCCGTGCCGGCCAAGTACCCCCGCGCCGACGCCGACGTCCTCGCGCGCCTCGAGAAGGAGCTCGCGGTGATCGAGCAGAAGGACTTCCCGGGCTACTTCCTGATCGTCCACGACATCGTCCACTACGCCAAGCGGAACGGCATCCTCTGCCAGGGACGCGGCTCGGCCGCCAACTCGGCGGTCTGCTACGTCCTGGGCATCACGGCGGTCGACTCGATCTTCTACGACCTGCCGTTCGAGCGGTTCCTCTCCAGCATCCGCGACGAGGAGCCCGACATCGACGTCGACTTCGACTCGGAGCGACGCGAGGAGGTGATCCAGTACGTCTACCGGAAGTACGGACGTCTGAACGCGGCCCAGGTCGCCAACGTCATCACCTACCGGCCCAAGTTCGCCGTGCGCGACATGGCCAAGGCCCTCGGATACAGCGCCGGGCAGCAGGACGGCTGGTCGAAGCAGGTCGAGCGGTGGGGGTCCGTCACCGAGAGCACCGACCACGACATCCCCGAGGACGTGGTCGCCCTGACCACCCGGGTGCTGGGAACGCCCCGGCACCTGGGCATCCACTCCGGCGGCATGGTGCTGACAGACCGGCCCGTGGGCGAGGTCTGCCCGATCGAGCCCGCCCGGATGGAGGACCGCACCGTCCTGCAGTGGGACAAGGACGACTGTGCCTGGATGGGCCTGGTCAAGTTCGACCTCCTCGGGCTCGGGATGCTCGCCGCCCTGCAGTACACGTTCGACCTCGTCGCCGAGCACGTCGGCGAGAAGTGGGACCTCTCCACCCTCCCCCGGGAGGAGAAGGGCGTCTACGACCAGCTCTGCCGCGCCGATTCGATCGGGGTGTTCCAGGTCGAGAGCCGGGCGCAGATGGGCACCCTCCCCCGGCTGCAGCCGCGCCGCTTCTACGATCTGGTGATCGAGGTAGCGCTCATCCGCCCCGGCCCCATCCAGGGCGGTGCGGTCCATCCCTACATCCGCCGCAAGCTCGGCGAGGAGCCGGTGACGTACCAGCACCCCCTCCTCGTGACGCCGCTCAAGCGCACCCTCGGCGTGCCGCTCTTCCAGGAGCAGCTCATGCAGGTGGCCGTGGCCGTCGGCGACTGCAACGCGGAGGACGCCGACCTGCTGCGCCGGGCGATGGGGTCCAAGCGCGGGACCGAGAAGATCGAGACCCTCCGCGAGCGGCTCTACCAGGGGATGGCCCGCAACGGCATCACGGGCGAGGTCGCGGACGACATCTACCTCCGGATCCAGGCCTTCGCGAACTTCGGCTTCGCCGAGAGCCATGCGATCAGCTTCGCCCTGCTGGTCTACGCGAGCGCCTGGCTCCGCCTGCACTACCCCGCCGCGTTCACCGCCGCGCTGCTGAGGGCGCAGCCCATGGGCTTCTACGCCCCGCACACCCTGGTCGCCGATGCCCGGCGTCACGGAGTGGAGGTCGTCTCGCCCGACGTCAACCGCTCGCTGGCGCCTCCCGGGCTCGAGGCGAAGGAGGACACCCCCGCACGCCGGAGGGGCGGTGCCGCCTACGGGAGCGACGACTGCCTCCGCGCCGATCAGCCGCCCACGGGACTGTTCGACCGCACCGAGCACTTCCACACGGACGACCACAGGCGCGACAGCGGCTTCGTGATCCGGCTCGGGCTGGCAGGGGTGAAGGGCATCGGCACCGCGCTCGCCGAGCACATCGTCGCCGAGCGCGAACGCGGCGGACCCTACGCGAGCATGGCCGACCTCTCGCGTCGGGTCGGCACGACCGCGGCTCAGCTGGAGGCCCTCGGCGCCGCGGGCGCCTTCGACTCGCTCGGTCTGCAGCGTCGGCAGGCGCTCTGGGAGGCCGGCACCGCCGCAGGCGACCGCGAGGAGTTCCTCGCCGGCTCCACGGTCGTCGTGCAGCCCCCGCTCCTGCCGATGCTCTCCCCTCAGGAGCGCGTGGTCTTCGACTTCTGGGCCACCGGCATCTCGCCCGACGACCATCCGCTGCGCCACCTCCGCGAGGGGCTCGCTCGCCGCGGCGCCCGCTCCTCGGCCGATCTTCCCGGCATCCCCTCGGGGACCCGGATCGAGGTCGGTGGGGTCGTGATCCACCGCCAACGTCCCTCCACAGCCGGTGGAGTGACCTTCCTCAACCTCGAGGACGAGCACGGGATCCTCAACGTGATCTGCTCCGTCGGAGTATGGAACCGCTACCGCCGCGTGGCCCGCGAGGCACCCGCCCTGCTGGTCAGGGGGATCCTCGAGCGCTCCGACGAGGGGGTGACGAACCTCCTCGCCGACAGGTTCGAGACCCTCACGGTCGGCGCTCGCACCACCTCCCGCAACTTCCGATGACCCCTCAGCGGCACCGCCCGCTCGCCCACGAGAAAGCGACACCATGACCACTCTCGACCACGCCGCTCCCGCTCCGCACCTCGATGCGCCGCTCCTGAACGACCGCGAGCTGCGCGAGCGCGTCTCCTCGCTGATCGGACCGGCCTACCGCCGGGCCCTGTGGCCGATCTTCCTCGACCGCGACGGCGTGCAGCTGCCGATCCTCTACCCGGTGGACGGGCTCCCCGTGCACCCCGACGAGGAGAAGACCGAGCGGATCGTCGCCACCCTCGCCAAGGCCGTCGCGCACCAGGACGTGGGCTCGCTCGCCTTCGCCCTGGAACGTCCCGGGCGCGCCTTCCTCGGCGAGACCGACCGGGTCCTCGCCCGTCACCTGGCGGCGGCGTGCCACAAGCGGGCCATCCCCCTCCGCGCGCTCCTGCTCGTCCACGACGAGGGAGTGCGGGTCGTGACCGCGACGGAGTACGCCGCGGTCACGCTCTGAGCGCTCGGGCCCGAGGCGGCCGTTCAGGACAGCGGCGGCCGGCCACCTGAAGAGCCGGCCGCCACGGAGCTCAGGCGCTCAGCGTCACCAGCAGCGAGGAACCGCCGAGATCCACCTCGGTGTCCCCGGGCTGCACCGCGTACTCCCCGACGCCGAGCAGCGTCTCCGCCACCTCCGGCAGGGCGATGCGGGCGGCGGACTCGCCGACGTTGATCGCGACGGTCACCCGACCGCGGCCGAGAGTCAGCCAGCGGGCCTCCTCGTCGAACTCCACGCGGAGCGACCCGAAGCGCGGGTCCGTCAGCTCGGGGTAGCGGCGGCGGATCGCCGCCAGCTCGCGGTACACCTCGAGGGTGCGGGCGTGACGCCCCTCCCCGACCTCGGACCAGTCGAGCCGCGAGCGCAGGAACGTCTCCGGGTCCTGCGGGTCGGGCACGACCTCCGGGTCCCAGCCCATTTTCGCGAACTCCTCGATGCGGCCCTTCGCCGTCGCCTCGCCCAGATCCTTCTCCGGGTGCGAGGTGAAGAACTGCCACGGGGTCGACGCCGCCCACTCCTCCCCCATGAACAGCATGGGAGTGAAAGGGCCCAGCAGCGTCAGAGCCGCGGCGATCGCGAGGCGCCCCTCGTCGAGGGTCGCCGTCAGACGGTCGCCGACCGCCCGGTTGCCGATCTGGTCGTGGTTCTGGCTGCAGACCACCAGGCGCCAGGTCGGCATGTGCTCGGTGTCCACCGGACGGCCGTGGTGGCGGCCGCGGAACGTCGAGAGGGTGCCGTCGTGGAAGAAGCCCCGCGTCAGCACCTTCGCGAGGGCGCCGAGCGGCGCGAAGTCCTCGTAGTACCCCGTGGTCTCCCCGGTCAGCGCGACGTGGACCGCGTGGTGGAAGTCGTCGCTCCACTGCGCGTCGAGCCCGTAGCCGTGCGCCTCCCGCGGAGTGATCAGCGTCGGGTCGTTGAGGTCGGACTCGGCGATCAGCGTCAGAGGGCGCCCGACGTGGGCCGACAGCACGGCCACCTCGCTCGCCATCTCCTCGAGCACGTGCACGGCCCGCTCGTCCGAGAGGGCGTGCACCGCGTCCAGGCGCAGGGCGTCGACGTGGTAGTCGCGCAGCCACATCAGAGCGTTGTCGATGATGTACCCGCGGACGGTGTCCGAACCCTCGCCGTCGAGGTTGATCGAGCTGCCCCAGGTGTTGGCCTTCTCGTTCTTGAGGTACGGGCCGAACTCCGGCAGGTAGTTGCCGCTCGGGCCGAGGTGGTTGTAGACGACGTCCTGGACCACGCCGAGGCCGGCACGGTGGGCGGCGTCCACGAAGCGCTGGTACGCCTCGGGTCCGCCGTACGGCTCGTGCACGGCGTACCAGAGGACGCCGTCGTAGCCCCAGTTGTGCGTTCCGTTCACCGCGTTGACCGGCAGCAGCTCGATGAAGTCCACGCCGATCGAGCGCAGGTGCTCGAAGCGCTCCGCCGCCGCGTCCAGGGTGCCCTCGGGTGTGAACGTGCCGAGGTGCAGCTCGTAGATGACGGCGCCGGCGAGCTCGCGCCCGGTCCAGGCGGAGTCGCCCCACTCGTGCGCCGAGGGGTCGAACGTGCGCGAGAGCTCGTGCACGCCCTTCGGCTGGCGACGCGAGCGGGGGTCCGGCAGCGGACCGCTGCCGTCCACCCGGTACCCGTAGTCGACCTCGCCGGTGGCCGGGGCCGACGCGGGCGCCCGCCACCATCCGTCGTCTCCGTGGCGGGTCATCGTCAGCGACGAGTCGTCGCCGAGGAGGAGCTCGACCGTCGAGGCCTCGGGGGCCCAGACGTCGAACCGCTCGGGCCCGGTCGTCGGGAGTGCGTAGCGGTAGGGAGTCGTGCTGATCACTGCTGTCTCCAGGAGGGGTCGGATCGGTCTGCGGTGCGGTGCGGAACCGGTCAGGAGACCGGGGCGAGCAGTGCCACGGGGTAGTCGGCGAGGATCTCGGCGACCGGAGTCACTCCTCCCGCGAAGGTGCGGCCGGTGAGGACGTCCTCCATCGGGTGCCCGGGCAGGACCACGACCGTGCCGTTCCACCCGCCCGAAGCGGCGAGGCCCTCGGGGAGCCTGGTCGCGACGGTCAGCGCGCCGCCGCGGTCGAAAGCGATCGCGTGCTCGGCGGCGGGCCCGATCGCGGGGACGGCGGCGTAGCGGGTGAACAGCTCGGGGCGGTCGCGGCGGAGCCGGAGGGCGCGTGAGGTGACGAGGAGCTTCGCGGCTCCCTCGGCGTCGATCGCGGGCTTCCAGCCGCCGTCGATCCGCTCCAGCAGCGCTCGACGCTGCCCGAAGTCGACCTCGCGGCGGTTGTCCGGGTCGACGAGGGAGGTCTCCCAGAGCTCGCTGCCCTGGTAGACGTCCGGGATGCCCGGGGCGGTGATCTGCACGAGCTTCGCGGCGAGGCCGTTCGACCAGCCGGCGGCCGACACCCGCTCGACGGTCTGCTCGACCAGCCGGCGGACGGCGGGCTCGTCGAACGCCGCGTCGATCGCCGCGTGCATCCGCTTCTCGAACTGCTCGTCAGGAGCGGTCCAGTGCGTCGAGTCGTCGGCCTCGCGCGACGCCTTCTCGGCGTAGGCGTGCAGGCGCTCGCGGCTGGCGGGCCAGGTCCCCACGACGGCCTCCCAGAGCAGGTGCTCGATCGGGCCGTCGCCGAAGCCGACGAGGTCGTGGAGCTCGCGGAGCGTCGCCGCCCACGCCTCCGGGTCCTCGGCCAGTGCGGTGATGCGGGCACGGGTGTCCTCGCCGCGCTTCGTGTCGTGGGTCGAGAGCGTGGTGAGCGAGGCGGGGAACGAGGCCTGGCGCACGGCCTGGCGGCGGTGGAACTCGACCAGGTCGATCGCGAACTCGTCCGGGTCCGCTCCGACCTCGTTCAGCGAGGTGAGGCGGCTGAAGCGGTAGAACGCCGTGTCCTCGACGCCCTTCGCCATCACCATGCCGGAGGTCTGCTGGAAGCGCACGGACACCGGAGTGCCGGTCTCGCCGAGCGCCGCGGCGACCTCGTCGATGGTCGCGCGGATCTCGGGACGGCGGCGCACGGCGTCGACGCGGGCGTGCTCGAGGTGCTCCGCTCCGTAGGGGAGGTAGCTGCGGTAGACCGGGTAGGTCGCCAGGAGCTCCGCCAGCGCGTCGTCCGCTCCCTCGATGCCGGGGATCAGGCGGGCCAGCCGCAGGACCTCGGAGCGGAGGATGCCGTCGGCGATGCCGCGCTTGGTGTCGTGGATGAGGTCGGCCCACTGCAGCGGGGCGCCCTTCCCCGTGAGCTCGGCGTCGAGGCCCTCCAGCACGGGGCGGGCGTCGGGGTCGACCAGGATGCGGTCGACGTCGGCCAGGGCGTCGTAGCCCGTGGTGCCGACGGTCGCCCAGTGCGGCGGGAGCTCCTCGTCGCCCTCGAGGATCTTCTCGACCCAGACCGGGGCGCCGCCGATCGCGCGGGCCAGGTCGTCGAGGTATCCGCCCGGGTCGGCCAGGCCGTCCGGGTGGTCGACGCGCAGGCCGTCTGCGAGCCCCTCGGTGAACCAGCGGACGATCTCGGCGTGCGAGGCGTCGAACACCTCGGGCCGCTCGACCGTGATGGCGGCGAGGGTGTTCACCGCGAAGAAGCGGCGGTAGTTCAGCTCCGCGTCGGCGCGGCGCCAGTTCACGAGCTCGTAGCTCTGGCGCTCGTGCACCGTGCGGCCGGAGTCGCCGGGCTCGGCGGTTCCGGGCGCGATCGGCAGGCGGTTCTCGTAGTAGTGCAGCTCGTCGCCGACGACCTCGAGCGCGTCGAGCTCGCTGTCGCTGTCGCCCTCGCTCGCACCGTCGCCGAGGATCGGCACGCGCAGCTTCCCGCCCCCCGCCTCCCAGTCGATGTCGAAGGCGGTGGCGTAGCGGGAGGACTTCCCGTTCCTCAGCAGGTCCCACCACCACGAGTTCCCGCTCGGGGTCGCGACGCCCATGTGGTTGGGGACGATGTCGATGAGGACGCCGAGGCCCTCCGCCCGCGCCGCGGCCGAGGCGTTCGCCAGGCCGGCCGCGCCACCGCGGTCGGGATCGACCTCGGTGTGGTCCACCACGTCGTAGCCGTGGTCCGAGCCGGGCTCGGCCTTCAGCAGCGGCGAGAAGTACAGCCAGTCCGCTCCGAGCGCGCGCACGTAGTCGGCGACGCGGGCGGCGTCGTCGAGGTCGAACGCCGACCGGATCTGGAGGCGGTAGGTGGAGGCGGGCAGACGCACGTCAGGCTCCTGTCGAGGGTGCGGTCGCGGAGTCGGTCGACTCGGCGTGGGGGCTGGTGGGTCCCGTCGAGGAGACGATCGGGATGGCCGAGGTGGCGGCCAGGGACGCGAGCGAGGCGGCGACCGAGTGGTCGACCTCGGGCTCGGGGGTGCTGTGCTCCTGGAGGATGACGAGAGACTTCGCCTGGACGGTGAGCATCGCCCCCGCCGGACGCGGGATCGAGTCCGCCTCGGCGCCGGCGGTGTCGACGAGGACGCTCCACTCGAGCGCGTACTCGTCGCTCGGGATCGCGAACTCGACGTCGACGTCGTCGGCGTTGAAGTACAGGAGGAAGCTGTCGTCGGTGACGGGGCGCCCGCGCTGGTCGCGCTCGCGGATCCCGTTGCCGTTGAGGTAGATGCCCACCGATCGGCCGAGACCGGAGTCCCAGTCGGACGGGGACATCTCGGTGCCGGCGGCGGTGAACCAGACGATGTCGGGCAGGGGCTCGCCGTCGCCGCGCAGGACGGGGCGGCCGTCGAAGAAGCGCATGCGGCGGAAGGTCGGGTGCTCGGCGCGCAGGCGGATGAGCGCCGCGGTGAACTCGAGCAGCGGCCGGTCGGCGTGCGCCCAGTCGATCCAGGTCAGCTCGCTGTCCTGGGCGTAGGTGTTGTTGTTGCCGTTCTGGGTCCGGCCCAGCTCGTCGCCGTGGAGGATCATCGGAACGCCCTGGGAGATCAGCATCGTCGCGAGGAAGTTCCGCTGCTGGCGCGCCCGGAGCGCGAGCACCCGCGGGTCGTCCGTGGGCCCCTCCACGCCGTGGTTCCAGGAGCGGTTGTGCGACTCGCCGTCGTTGCCGTCCTCGCCGTTGGCGTCGTTGTGCTTCTCGTTGTACGAGACCAGGTCCCGGAGGGTGAAGCCGTCGTGCGCCGTGACGAAGTTGATCGAGGCGACCGGGTAGCGGCCCGAGTGCGCGTAGAGGTCGGCCGAGCCGGTGAGGCGCGAGGCGAACTCCCCCAGCGTCGACGGCTCGCCGCGCCAGAAGTCGCGGACCGTGTCGCGGTACTTGCCGTTCCACTCCGTCCACTGGGGCGGGAAGTTGCCCACCTGGTAGCCGCCCGGCCCGACGTCCCACGGCTCGGCGATCAGCTTCACCTGCGAGACCACCGGGTCCTGCTGGACGAGCTCGAAGAAGGTGGAGAGCCGGTCGACGTCGTAGAACTCGCGTGCCAGCGCCGAGGCGAGGTCGAAGCGGAAGCCGTCGACGCGCATCTCCGTCACCCAGTAGCGCAGCGAGTCCATGATCAGCTGGAGCGAGTGCGGGTGTCGCACGTTCAGGGTGTTCCCGGTGCCGGTGTAGTCCATGTAGTAGCGCTTGTCGTCGTCGACGAGGCGGTAGTACGCCTCGTTGTCGATGCCGCGGAACGACAGGGTGGGGCCGAGGTGGTTGCCCTCCGCCGTGTGGTTGTAGACCACGTCGAGGATGACCTCGATGCCGGCCGCGTGGAGCGCCTTCACCATGCTCTTGAACTCCTGGACCTGCTGGCCCTGGTCGCCCGTGGAGGAGTAGGTGTTCTGCGGTGCGAAGAAGCCGATCGTGTTGTAGCCCCAGTAGTTCGAGAGGCCCTTGTCCATCAGCGTCGAGTCGTTCACGAACTGGTGCACGGGCATGAGCTCGATCGCCGAGACGCCCAGGTGCTTGAGGTGGTCGATCACCGCGGGGTGGGCGACTCCGGCGTAGGTGCCGCGGAGCTCCTCCGGCACGTCGGGGTGCGTCTTGGTGAGCCCCTTCACGTGCGCCTCGTAGATCACGGTGCTGTCGTAGGAGGTGCGCGGGCGGCGGTCACCGGCCCAGTCGAAGAAGGGGTTGATGACGACGCCCATCATCATGTGCGGCGCCGAGTCCTCGTCGTTCGTCGAGTCCGGGTCGCCGAAGGTGTACGAGAAGAGGGACTGGTCCCAGTCGATCTCCCCCGAGATCGCCTTCGCGTAGGGGTCCAGCAGCAGTTTGTTCGGGTTGCAGCGGTGGCCGGCGTCGGGGTCGTACGGTCCGTGGATGCGGAAGCCGTAGCGCTGGCCCGGCTGGACCTGCGGGAGGTAGCAGTGCCAGACGTAGGCGTCCGACTCCTGGATCTCGACACGCGTCTCGGTGCCGTCCTCCGCGAAGAGGCACAGCTCGACGCGCTCGGCGATCTCGCTGAACAGGGCGAAGTTCGTGCCGCTTCCGTCGAACGTCGCGCCCAACGGGTAGGCGGTTCCGGGCCAGGTCTCCACGAGACTCCTCAGGGGATTGTTCTCGGGCAGTCCGGGAGACGCCGATGTGCGGTCTGCGGATGCCCGACGTCGGGGGTGATGGTCCGTCACTTCCGCGACGGACCGACTGCTCAGCTTAGCGAGCGTGTCTCGAGCATTCCCCTGACGGTCAGCGCTCATCGCGCGGTCCTCCTCCGGTGGTCACGACCGGCGGCCGGAACCGCCGTCCGGTTCGTCCTGCGGGCGCGTGAGCGGGCAGGTCGTTCCGGTGGGTCACGCTCGAACAGTACGGTCGCGCCCGGTCCGCCGGGGAGGGCTGGCGCCGCGCCGGGTGCATCGGCTAGAACGCGCCGGAGGGACTGTCCGGCGCACGAAGAGGGGCCGGCCCGCTGGGCAGGAGCAGCGATCGGCTCCGTCGTCGAGAATGCGGCGCCACGTACCGGGGCGCCGCACCGCGATCAGTGCGAGCCGAGCCTGCGCCGCAGGAGGTCGATCCGCGCCTGCAGCTGGGTCACGCTCGCCTGCGCCACCGCGGGTCCGCCGCAGAGCCGGCGCAGCTCGGTGTGCACCTGGCCGTGCGACTCGCCCGTCCCCCGTGCCCACAGGCCGACCAGGGAGTTGAGCAGACTGCGCTGCTCCTTGAGCGTGCGGTAGAGCGGCGCCGGGATCTCGCTCGCCGGCTCGGCCGGGGCCGCCGCCCCCGCGCGGCTGCCGGCGCGCTTGGCCTGCCGCTGCTGCCGGTGCTGGAGCAGCTCCCGCACCTGGTCGGGCTCGAGGAGCCCCGGCAGGCCGATGAAGTCGAGCTCCTCCTCGCTCTCGACCTCGACCTCCATCCCGAACTCGGCGCCCTCGTAGACGACGCGGTCGAAGGTGGCGGCCGAGCCGATCGACTCGAAGCGGCCCTCCTCCAGGAGATCGGAGGACGCCTTGTCGCTGCGCTCGGCGTCGGCCATCAGGTCGGCTTCGGGGTACTCCTCGTCGTCGGAGGTCCTGCGGTCGAGGGCGTGATCGCGCTGCAGCTCCATCGAGCCCGCCAGCGCGAGCAGGCCGGGCACGTTCGGGAGGAACACCGAGGCGGTCTCGCCGCGGCGCCGCGCGCGCACGAAGCGGCCGATCGCCTGGGCGAAGAACAGAGGAGTCGACGCCGATGTCGCGTACACGCCGACGGCGAGCCTCGGCACGTCGACGCCCTCGGAGACCATGCGGACCGCGACCATCCAGCGACCGGTGTCCTTCGCGAACTCCTCGATCCGGTCGCTCGCCTCCTTCTCGTCGGAGAGCACGACGGTGACGGTCTCGCCGCTGATCTCGCGGAGCATGGCGGCGTAGGCGCGCGCGGTGTAGTGGTCGGTCGCGATGACCAGGCCGCCGGCGTCGGGCACGGCGCGCCGCACCTCGGTGAGGCGGGTGTTGGCGGCGCGGAGGACCGAGGGGATCCAGTCGCCCTTCGGGTCCAGCGCGGTCCGCCAGGCCTGCGAGGTGATGTCCTTGGTGTTGCCCTCGCCGAGCCGCGCCTCCATCTCGTCGCCGGCCTTCGACTTCCAGCGCATCTGCCCGGCGTAGACCATGAACAGCACCGGCCGGACGACGCCGTCCGCGAGCGCGCGGCCGTAGCCGTAGGCGTAGTCGGTGAGCGAGGTGCGGATGCCCTCCTCGTCCGGCAGGTAGCTGACGAACGGGATCGCCGCCGTGTCCGAGCGGAACGGCGTCCCGGTCAGCGAGAGCCGGCGGACCGCGGGCTCGAAGGCCTCGCGCACCGCGTCGCCCCAGCTGAGGGCGTCGCCGGCGTGGTGCACCTCGTCGAGGATGACGAGGGTGCGTCCGGACAGGGTGAGCTCGCGGTGGAGCTCGGCGCGGACGGCGACCTGCGCGTAGGTGACGGCGACGCCGTGGTAGTGGCGGGCGTGGCGGCCCATGCGGTTGGTGAAGGTCGGGTCCAGCCGGATGCCGACGCGGTGCGCGGCCTCGGCCCACTGGCGCTTGAGGTGCTCCGTCGGTGCGACCACGGTGATCCGGTCGACCGTGCGGTTGTGCAGCAGCTCGGCGGCCAGACGCAGCGCGAAGGTGGTCTTGCCCGCGCCCGGGGTCGCGGCGGCCAGGAAGTCGCGCGGCTCGTGCTGGAAGTAGGCCTCGAGCGCCTCCGCCTGCCAGGCGCGGAGCTTGTTCGCGGTACCCCACGGCGCCCTGCCCGGGAACGACGGGGACAGGTGCTCAGCGGCGGAGGTGCCGACCTGATGACCGAAGCTCGAGGGACTGTTCACGTGGACCGAATCTAGCCGACGCCTCCGACAGCGGCTCGGTCTCCGCGGCCCGCCGGGAGGCGCACGGCGTGTCGCGCCGTGCCACCGGCGGCCGGGTGCGGAGCATGATGGAGGGATGGTCGAGCAGCGTCATCCGTGGTCCCGCTACGTCGCCCTGGGCGACTCCTTCACCGAGGGGATCGGCGATCCCGAGCCCGGCAGCCCCGGCGGGCACCGCGGCTGGGCGGACCGCGTGGCGGAGGTCCTGGGCAGCCAGAACGAGGACTTCGCCTACGCCAACCTGGCGGTCCGCGGCCGCCTCCTGCAGCAGATCGTCGACGAGCAGGTCGAGCCCGCCCTGGAGCTGCGCCCCGACCTCATCACCATCTCCGCGGGCGGGAACGACGTCATCCGCCCGGGGACCGACCCCGACGACATCGCGTCCCGCTTCGAGTCGGGCCTCGCCCGGCTCCGCTCCGACGGGGCGACCGTCGTCCTCTTCACCGGAGTGGACGTGGGCTTCTCCCCCGTGTTCGGGCGGATCCGCGGGAAGGTCGCGATCTACAACGAGAACCTGCGGGCGCTGGCCAAGCGGTACGACTGCATCGTCGCCGACCAGTGGTCCCTCCAGGAGATCCAGGACGTGCGGATGTGGGCGCCGGACCGCCTGCACCTCAACCCGCACGGCCACCACGAGGTCGCGCGCATGGTCCTCGAGTCGCTGAACGTCGAGAACGACCTGCGCCCCCTCGCCCCGGAGCCGCTGCACGCCCGCACCTGGCGTGCCGCCCGCACGGAGGACATCCAGTGGGCGCGGGAGTACCTCGTGCCCTGGGTGCTGCGCCGAGTCCGCCACCAGTCCTTCGGCGACTTCATCACCGCCAAGCGGCCCTCCGCCGAGCGCTGGAGCACCGCTCCCGCGGCCTCGGAGCCGGGCTCGGTCGTGCCGGGCAACGCGACGCCGGAGGAGGTCGCCGAGGACATCGCGACCGCCGGCGTGCGGATCGTCGGCGACCGGGCCGCGGATCCCGTGGACTGATCAGTTCCCGGGAGGCGGCGGCTCGCCCCGCGCTCAGCCGAACAGCTCGGCCGGGTGGCCGAGGCGCCAGGCGAAGCCCGGGTCCTCGATCGACCCGTCGGCGACGAGGGGAAGCTCGTACGGGGTGCCGTTGACGTCGACGGTCGCGGTCCCCACGCGCTCGCCGTCGGCGACGGTCTCGAGCGGATCGAGGGCGACCGTGGTCGACGTCGAGACCGCACCCCACACCAGCACGGACCGCGCCTCCGCGGTCTCGGCCGTCGCCGTCTCCCCCCAGGCGCTCGTGAGGGTGCCGTAGTCCTGCCCCTCGACGGTCAGCGGGACGGTCCGGAAGCCCGCCTCGACGGTCGGGACGAGGGTCAGCACGTCCGCGGCGAGCTGCGGGTGCGTGCGCGCGCCCACCACCACGCCGACCAGGGTGACCGGCCGGCCCTCGACGGTCGCGTCGAGCGAGAACAGCAGGCACGAGCCCGCCTCGTCGGTCGTCCCCGTCTTGATCCCATCCACTCCCGAGCGGCCGAGGAGCGAGTTGGTGTTGTCGACCTCGCCGACCCCCGGGATGACCGCGGTCGGCATCGCGACGATCGGAGCGAGCACCGGGTCCGCGATCAGCAGCTCGCCCAGGCGCACCATCTCGGCCGTCGTGCTGACCGTCGCCGGCGAGAGCCCGCTGGTGTCGGCGAGGGAGGTCCGCTCGAGCCCCTGCCCGTCCAGCCAGCCGCGCGCCGCGGCGAGGAAGGCGTCCTCCGAGCCGTACGCCCAGATCGCGAGGGACTTCGCGTAGTTGTTCGCGGACGGGAGCATCATGGCGGTCAGCGCCTCCCGCTCGGTCAGCTGCAGACCCGCGGTGACCGGAGCGTTCGAGCCGTTCTCGGCCAGGGTGTCGTTGTAGTACTGCACGTCCGCGCTCGTGAAGGTGATGGTCTCCCCGTCCGTCCCCTCTGCGATCGGCTTCGCCGCGAGGACGACGAGAGCGGTGACGACCTTGGCGATGCTCCCCGTCGGCACGGTTCCGGTGGAGCCGTAGCGGGCGAGCAGCCCGTCCTCCTCCGTCCCGTCGATGCCCACGGCCGCCACGGCGCCGGAGCCGTAGGCCGGCCAGGCCGGAGCGGGCGCGTCGACGGTGCTCGAGACGGGGTCCACCGCGACGGCGCTCGCCGTCGGCAGCTCCGCGGTCGCGGCGTTGGTCGCGTAGGCACCGCCTCCACCGACCAGCACGGTCGCAGCGACGAGACCGGCGACGACCGCCCCGCGCCGTCGACGCGGTCGCGGCTCCGGCGCGGCGGGCTCCCCGAACAGGTCGAGGGCGTCGTCGGATCGGGTCGGGGAGGTCACCCCGTCATCGTACGGGCGGGCCTCTCACCCGTCCCGGACGCCGCCCCGTCGTCGGACGCGGCGGGTGACGCGCGGCACCGACCCCGATCCAGCGGCGGGAGCGTCAGCAGCAGGTCACCGCGGGGCCGCCGAGCGCCGGAGCCGGGCGGTCAGCGCCCGCGGGTCAGCGCCCACAGTGCGACGGCGCTCGCCGAGGCCACGTTGAGCGAGTCGACGCCGTGCAGCATCGGGATGGTGACGACGGTGTCCGAGGCGGCCAGCGCCGCGCGGCTGAGCCCGTCCCCCTCGGCGCCCAGGACGATCGCGACGCGCTCAGGGCGAGCCGCCGCGTACTCGTCGAGCGGCACCGCGTCCGGAGCGAGCGCCAGCGCGGCGACCGAGAACCCGGCCTCCTCCAGAGCCCGGCGAGCCGGTGCCCACTCGGGGGTGCGGGTCCACGGCACCTGCAGGACCGTGCCCATGCTCACCCGGACGCTGCGACGGTACAGGGGGTCCGCGCAGCGCGGCGTCACGAGGACCGCGTCCGCGCCCATGCCGGCCGCGGCGCGGAAGACGGCGCCGACGTTCGTGTGGTCGACCAGGTCCTCCAGGATCACGACGAGGCGCGCGCCCTCCAGCAGCTCGGCCATCGGCCGCAACGGCGGACGGTGCATCGAGGCGAGCGCTCCGCGGTGGAGGTGGAATCCGGTCAGCTCCTCGATCAGCGGATCCGGCGCCACGAAGACCGGCACCTCGGGGTGACGCTCGAGCACCCCGGCCGCGTCCGGCAGCCGCTTCTCCTGCACCAGGACCGAGCGGGGACGGTGCCCGGCGTCGAGCGCCCGCTCGATCACCTTGGCGGACTCGGCGATGTACAGACCGCCCTCCGGCTCCAGCACCCGCCGCAGCGCCACGTCGGTGAGGCGGTGGTAGTCGGCGAGGAGCGGGTGGTCGAGGTCGGTGATGTGCACGATCGGCATCCCGGCAATCTAGGGCACGGCGCGGACTAAACTCGTCCAGGGGCCGCTCGAACGGCCCTCGAAGGAGGCGCGGATGGAGTCGAGTCCGACACCGGTCGCCGAGGGCCCCGAGGCGCTCGCGGTCGAGCAGGCCGTCGAACTCCTCAGCGGGCGCCGCATCGCCGCCGTCACCGGCGCGGGCATGAGCACCGACTCGGGCATCCCCGACTACCGCGGAGCCGGGGCACCGGTGCGCAGCCCGATGACCTACTCCCAGTTCGTCGCCGATCCCGACTACCGCCGCCGGTACTGGGCCGGCAGCCAGCTCGGCTGGCGCCGCTTCACCAGCACGCGCCCCAACGACGGCCACCGGGCCCTGGCCCGGCTCGAGGAGCGCGGCCTGCTCACGGGCGTCGTCACGCAGAACGTCGACGGCCTGCACGTCCGAGCCGGTTCGCGCCGCGTGGTGGATCTGCACGGCTCGGCGGACCGTGTGCGCTGCATGACCTGCGGCCAGTACTTCGCCCGCGACGCGGTGGCCGAGCGGATCGAGGCGCTCAACCCCTGGCTCGACGACCCCGACGTCTCCTCCCTCAACCCCGACGGCGACGCCGAGGTCCACGACGTCTCGGCGATGACCGTCCCCGAGTGCACGGTCTGCGGCGGGATCCTGAAGCCGGACATCGTCTTCTTCGGCGAGTTCATCCCGACCGAGCGGTTCGAGGAGGCGCGCGCCATCGTCGCGGGCGCCGACGCCCTGCTCGTCGCCGGCTCGTCGCTCGTGGTCAACTCCGGCATCCGCTTCCTCGAGATCGCCCGACGCGCCCGGATGCCGATCGTGATCGTCAACCGCGGCACCACCAAGGGCGACTCGCGGGCAAGCATCAAGATCGACGGAGGCACCAGCGAGGTGCTCCGCGAGCTCGCCGAGCGCCTGCCCGCGCGCCGCACCGCCGCCCTCTGAGCTCCCGCCCGCTCCGCACCCGACCTCCCGAGAGGCCCCTGTGACCCAGCTCACCCTCGTCCGCCACGGCCAGACCGACTGGAACGCCACCCGGCGCATCCAGGGCAGGAGCGACATCCCGCTCAACGCGACCGGGCGCGCCCAGGCGCGGGCGGCGGCGCGGCTGCTCGCCGACCGGCGCTTCGACGCGGTGGTCGCCAGTCCGCTGCAGCGCGCCTTCGACACCGGAGCGATCATCGCGCGCGGTCTCGGACTCGACGAGCCGCTGGCGGTGCCGGGCCTGGCCGAGCGCGCCTACGGCGAGGCGGAGGGGATGACCGGTCCCGAGCTCGCCGAGCGCTTCCCCGGAGGCATCGAGCGCGCGCCGATCCCCGGCTGCGAGACCCGCGCCGAAGTCGTCGAGCGGGCGACCGCCGCGCTGCTCGAGGTGGCCGAGCGCTTCCCTGACGCGTCCGTCGTCGTCGCCACGCACGGTGCGGTCATCGGCAGCCTGATCCGCGCGCTCAGCAGCGAGGACCTCCCCGTGCACGGCGTCTCGGTCGGCAACGGCTCCCGGCACGACTTCGCGATCGTCGACGGGGCACTGCGCATCGTCGGCGTCGACGACTCCGGCGACGTGGTCGTGGCGGACGTCGACCTCGACGACGTGCTCAGCCCGGCCCCGGGAGCCTGACGGCCCGCCTCCCGGAGGCGGTCCGATCGCCGGACCGCGTCAGCGCCGGCCGAGGTCCTGCAGGAGCCCGAAGAGCACCCGGGCGGAGTCGCGCCAGGAGAAGGCCGCGGCCCGCTCCCTCGCCCGGGCCGAGTGCGTCCGCCACACGGCGCCGTCCTCGAGCGACCGCACGCCGTCCGCGATGCCCTTCGCGCTCGACGGGTCGACGTACACGGCGGCGTCCTGGGCGATCTCGCGGAAGATCGGGATGTCGCTCACCACGACCGGCGTCCCGAGCGCCATCGCCTCGACCAGCGGGATCCCGAAGCCCTCGTCCCTGCTCGCCGTCACGAGAGCGGTCGCCCGCGCGAGCACCGCACGGTACTCCGCGTCCGGCGCCCCCTGGTGGAACACCAGCTTCGCGGTCGGCGCCAGGGCCCGGAGCGTCTCGACGGTCTCGTCGGTCGCCCGACTCATCAGGTGCAGCTCGTAGTCGGGCAGCAGCCGCATCGCGCGCGCGAGCGTCTCGACGTTCTTGTAGGGCATGAACGAGCCCATGTAGACGAGCGAGCGCGCGGCCGACCGGTCGGGCAGCGATCCCGCCAGAGCGGCGCTCGCCTCGTCGGGCTCGGTCGCCGCGTTCGGGACGACGACCACCGGCCGGGTGGTGAGGCGGTGGGAGCGGATCAGGTCGCGGGTCGTCTCCGAAACGGTGACGACCGCGTCGGCGCGCTGGAGGAGCCTCCGCTGCGGCCACCAGGCGAGGTGGTAGAGCCGCCAGAGCGCGCGCACGGGAGCGGCCAAGTCGCGCGGCGGAGTGCGGTGGCGGTAGTAGATGAGGTCGTGCACGGTCAGGACGAGCCGGTAGCGGCGGCCGAGCGAGCCCATGGTCTGCATCGGCGAGAAGACCACGTCGGGCCGCAGCCGGTTCACCAGCAGCGCGACGAACGGCTCGAACGGGCTGGTCGGCCCGGTCACGCGCTCCCACGGGAGCGACGGGAGCATCGCGAGCTGGCGGCGGTCGCTGATCAGCATGGTCACGTCGTGCAGCTTCGCGAGCTCGCGGACGAGCTCCGCGGTGTAGCGGCTGATCCCGTCGTGCCGCTCGAGCCGGGTGTACCGGCAGTCGACGACGATCCTCATCGGTCGATCCCCTCCTCGAGGGCCGTCCGCAGCACGGCGGCGGCCTCGTCCGGCGTCTCGTAGTGGATCAGGTGGCCGACTCCGTCGATGACGTGCAGGCGGGCGTGCGGCAGCCTCTCGAGCAGGCGGTACTGCGCCGGGAGCGGAGTGATGTCGTCCTGCGCCGCGGCGATCAGCTGGGTCGGCACGCCGATCCGGGAGGCGTACTCGCCGACGTCGTGCGAGACGGAGGCGCGGAACGCCTCGAGGACCGTGTCGCGGGAGGCGAAGGCGCTGAAGTAGCGGTCGTGCTGGTCGTGCACGAAGCGTCGCAGCGCCGGCTCCTTCGTCTTCACCATCGCCAGGCTCATCACCCGCACGATCAACGGGTCGCTGAGCAGGCGGCGTCCGAGGGGCCCCGGCAGGAGCGCGCCGAGCCGGTAGTAGAGGACGGCGAGCCTGGTCAGGACGCCGCGGGGACCCTGCAGGGCGGGCGCGCCGATCGGGTTGACCAGCACCAGGAGCGGAGCGGGCAGCCCGTCCGCGACGGCCGCGGCCGCGACGATCGAGCCGAAGGAGTGGCCGAGGACGGCCGCCTCTCCGCGGAGCCCCAGCGCGTCGAGGAAGGAGCCGAGCCAGGAGGCGTAGCCGTCCACGTCGTGCGGCAGGCGCGTCATGGGGGTCGAGGCGCCGAAGCCGGGCAGGTCGGGAGCGACGACCCGCACGTCCGCTCCCCCGGCGAGCAGACGGGCGACGACGGGCTCGAGGCCGTGGTGCTCGCCGCGGAACCCGTGCACCAGCACGAGGACGCTCGAGGCGTCCGGAGCGCCGTAGGTCCAGTAGGCGGTGCGGGATCCGGCGACGTCCACCGCGGCCTCGCGGACGGGGACACGGCCGAGATCGGAGGCGTAGGGGGAGGGAGTGGTCATCGCGTTCCTTATCGTAGGGAAAGCCCGTCGAAGATCTGGCCGCAACGCCTTGCGTGGCCTCGATCCGAGCCGGGAGCATGATCACGCGCTCGCAACACGGCGCACCGCCCACCCGTCTCGCGAGACGGTCATCCGCTCAGGCAGCAGCAGAAGGAGCACCGTGAGCTTCACGTCGCCGATCCAACTCCCCGGACTCGCCCTCGACCCCCAGTGGTACCGCCGGGCGGTGTTCTACGAGGTGATGATCCGGTCGTACTACGACTCCAACGGCGACGGCGCCGGCGACATCAACGGGCTCGCCTCCAAGCTCGACTACCTGCAGTGGCTCGGCATCGACGCCCTCTGGCTCCCGCCGTTCTACATGTCGCCTCTGCGCGACGGCGGCTACGACGTCTCCGACTTCAAGGCGATCCTCCCCGAGTTCGGCACGATGGAGGACTTCCGCGACCTCGTGCGGAAGGCCCACGAGCGCAACATGCGCATCGTGATGGACTTCCCGCTCAACCACACCAGCGACCAGCACGAGTGGTTCCAGCAGTCCCGGTCCGACCCCGAGGGCCCCTACGGCGACTTCTACGTCTGGAACGACACCGACGACAAGTGGCCGGACATCCGCATCATCTTCGTCGACACGGAGGACTCGAACTGGGCCTTCGACGCCGAGCGCCGCCAGTTCTACTTCCACCGCTTCTTCTCGCATCAGCCGGACCTCAACTTCGAGAACCCCGCCGTGCACGAGGCGATCCACGACGTGGTCAAGTTCTGGCTCGACCTCGGCGTCGACGGCATCCGGCTCGACGCGATCCCCTACCTCTACGAGTCCGACGAGGGCAACGGAGAGGGCGAGCCGCCCACCCACGAGTTCATCAAGAACCTCCGCACCATGGTCGACCGCGACTACCCCGGCCGCATCCTGATCGCCGAGGCGAACCAGTGGCCGCGGGAGGTCGCCGCGTTCTTCGGCACGGAGGAGGAGCCCGAGTGCCACATGGCGTTCGACTTCCCGGTCATGCCGCGCATCTTCTACTCCCTCCGCGCGCAGACGGCGAACGAGCTGAAGAAGGTGCTCTCCGAGACGTTCGACATCCCCAGCGGCGCCGCCTGGGGCGTGTTCCTCCGCAACCACGACGAGCTCACGCTCGAGATGGTGTCCGAGGAGTACCGCCAGGCCATGTACGGCTGGTACGCCTACGACCCGCGGATGCGCTCGAACATCGGCATCCGCCGCAGGCTCGCGCCGCTGCTGGACAACTCGCGTGCCGAGCTCGAGCTGATCAACGCCCTGCTCTTCTCCCTCGCCGGCAGCCCGTTCCTGTACTACGGCGACGAGATCGGCATGGGCGACAACATCTGGCTCAACGACCGCGACGCGTCGCGCACGCCGATGCAGTGGACGCCCGACCGCAACGCCGGCTTCTCGGCCGCCGACCCCGGCAAGCTCGTGCAGCCGATCGTCCAGTCGCTCGTCTACCACTACAACCAGGTCAACGTGGAGGCGCAGCTGGCGCAGTCCCGCTCCCTGCTGCACTGGATGCGGAACGTCCTGCACGTGCGCCGCGGCCACCCGGCGTTCGGCCTGGGGTCGATGCGCGTCCTCGAGACGGACCACGAGTCGGTGCTCGCCTTCGTGCGGGACTACGCCGGCTCGGGCTCCGAGATGGGCGACCAGCCCGAGGAGGTGCTCTGCGTCTTCAGCTTCAACCACAACCCGGTCTCGGTCACGATCACGGACCCGGAGAACCCCGGATCGACGCTCAGCGACCTGTTCGGCGGCGGCCGCTTCCCCGGATTCTCGGACGACGGCACGCTGACGATGACACTCGGCACGCAGGGCTTCTTCTGGCTCCACGTCGCCAAGGCGCACGAGGCCCGCTGACCCGGCAGCACGCCGAGGGGCCTCCGGCCGATGTCGGAGGCCCCCTTTAGGCTGTCGGCGTGAGCACCACCGGAACGACCGAGACGCAGACCGAGCCGATGCTGTTCGACGACGCCGAGCAGGAGCTCGTCCCCTCCGAAGGGGCGCGGTGGTTCGACCTGCTGGCCGTGTTCGACCTCGAGACCACCGGCATCGACGTCCGCACGAGCCGCATCGTCACCGCGCACGTCGGCGTGATCGACGCGGCGGGCGAGCCGATCGAGGGCACGACCTGGCTCGCCGATCCCGGGGTCGAGATCCCGGCCGGCGCCTCCGCCGTCCACGGGATCAGCACCGAACACGCCCGCGCGCACGGCCGCCCCGCCGGCGAGGTCGTGGCCGAGATCTCCGAGGCGCTGCGCTCGCTCCTCGCCCGCGGCATCCCGGTCGTCGTCTACAACGCCCCCTACGACCTCTCACTTCTCGCCCACGAGGCGCGCCGCTGGGGCGTGCCCGTGCTGCTCGACCCGAGCCCCGTCGTCGATCCGCTCGTGATCGACAAGGCGGTGGACCGCTACCGCAAGGGCAAGCGCACCCTGACCCTCGCCGCCGAGCACTACGGCGTCGCCCTCACCGAGGCGCACGACGCGGGCGCGGACGCGATCGCGGCGGGTCGGGTCGCCCAGGCGCTGGGCCGCGCCTTCGCCGACGAGCTCGGAGTCGGCGCGGAGGCCCTGCACGCGCTCCAGGTCGACTGGTGCCGCACCCAGGCCGAGTCCTTCCAGGAGTACATGCGCCGCGTCCGCGACGAGTCCTTCGTCGCCGACGGGGGCTGGCCGGTCCGCCACTGACCCCTCAGGTCAGCGTGCGCCCCTCGCGCAGGAGCGCCACGTACTCCGCGATCCGCCGCTCCCGCGTCGCCGCCCGCTTCAGCTGCGAGAGGCGGAAGAGGAACGCGAAGCGCCTCTGCCCGCCGACGGTCGCGAAGAAGGCCAGCGCCTGCGGATCCGCGTCGAGCGCCCGCTGGAAGTCGTCCGGCACCTCCGCATCGCGCTGCCGGTAGGCCGCGTCCCAGCGCCCGTCGGCACGTGCCCGCTCGACCTCGGCCAGCCCGCCCGGCAGCATCCGACCCTCCGCCAGCAGCCGTGCGACATGATCGCGGTTGACCTTGGACCACGGGCTCGCGCGACGCCGCGGGGTGAAGGCCTGGAGCTTGAACTGCTCGTCGAAGGCTCCCGCCTGACCGTCGATCCAGCCGTGGCAGAGCGCGATGTCGAGCGCCTCGGCGTAGGTGATCCCCGGATCGACGGCGGCCTTCTTCCGCAGCTTCAGCCGGACTCCGTCCGGGTCGGGCTCGCCGCGGAGGTAGGCGTCCCACTCTTCAGGAGTCGTGAACGGCAGGATCGGCTTGTCGGCGAAGGACACCATGCCGGGACGCTACCGCGCCGGCTCCCCGACGGCCACGGCCCGCCCGTCGGCGCAAGCCCTCGCTCCGCGGACCGCGGCGCTGTGGGATCGGGTGAGCACGTGTTCCCCCTCCCCCTCTCGCAAGGAGAAGTCATGCCCACCATCCGCACGGTCACCGTCCTCGGCAGCGGAGTGCTCGGCTCCCAGATCGCCTTCCAGTCGGCCTTCCACGGCTTCGCCGTCACCGTCTACGACCTCTCCGACGACGTCCTCGAGTCGGCGCGCGAGCGGCTCCGCGGTCTCGCGGGCGTCTACGAGTCGGTGCCCGGCGGCGTCGCCGGCGGACCGCAGGAGGCGCTCGACTCCCTCCGCCTCACCTCCGACCTCGCGGAGGCTGTCGCCGACGCCGACCTCGTGATCGAGGCCGTCCCCGAGGACCTGGGCCTGAAGCAGGAGCTGTACGGCCGCCTGGGTGCGCTCGCTCCCGAGCGCACGGTCTTCGCGACCAACTCGTCCACGCTGCTCCCCAGCGACCTGAAGGCCTCGACCGGCCGACCCGACCGGTTCCTCGCGCTGCACTACGCCAACCACGTCTGGGCGCAGAACACGGCCGAGATAATGGGGACGGCGGACACGGACCCCGCCGTGGTCGACGCCGTCGTGGAGTTCGCCGTCTCCAGCGGCCTCGAGCCCATCAGGCTGCAGAAGGAGAAGGCCGGCTACGTCCTGAACTCGCTGCTGGTGCCGCTCCTCAACGCCGCGTCGGGTCTGCTCATGGGCGGTTACGCCGACCACGAGACCATCGACAAGACCTGGAGGATCGGCACCGGCGCCCCGCTCGGACCCTTCCAGATCTTCGACGTCGTCGGTCTGCGGACCGCCTACAACATCGCCGCCGCGGCCCCGGACGAGGCCTCCCAGGCCTTCGCCGCCCACCTGAAGACGGAGTACCTCGATCGCGGCCGCCTCGGAACGGCCACCGGAGAGGGCTTCTACCGCTACTGAGGACCGCCCCGCACGAACGACGAAGGGCCCCCGACCGTGAGGTCGAGGGCCCATCGAGGAGTGCTACTTGCCGAAGTTCTTGTAGCGGCTGTTGAACTTCTCGACGCGGCCGGCCGAGTCCATGATGCGCTGCTTGCCCGTGTAGAACGGGTGCGAGGCGGAGGAGATCTCGACGTCGATGACGGGGTAGGTCACACCGTCGAGCTCGATCGTCTTGCTGCTCTTCGCGGTCGAGCGGGTGAGGAAGGTCTCACCGGACGCGAGGTCGCGGAAGACGATCGCGGAGTACTCGGGGTGGATGTCGGTCTTCATGGTCGTGTCCTGTCGTCGATGGTCCTGAACCGCACCTGTCGTCGACGGGAACGGGTGGATGAGGGCGGGCGCACCGCGAACGGGCCCGAACCAGCTACCGAGAATACCAGACCGGCAGCGCGCGCAGAAGTCGCGCCGCGCCCGGACCCCGGAGCCGGGGTCAGCCGCGGGCGCGGGCCGAGAAGCGCCCGTTCTCGCGGGTGAGAGCGATGTCGAGCCCGAAGGTCTCGGCGAGCGTCGCCTCGGTCAGGGACTCGGCCAGCGGGCCCGCCGCCACCACCGCTCCGTCGCGGAGGAGCAGGGCGTGGGTGAAGCCGTCGGGGATCTCCTCGACGTGGTGGGTCACCATCACGATCGCGGGCGACGCCGGGTCCTTCGCGAAGCCGCCCAGCAGCTGGACGAGCTCCTCGCGGGCGCCGAGGTCGAGGCTCGCGGCCGGCTCGTCGAGCAGGAGCAGCTCGGGGTCGGTCATGATCGCGCGGGCGATCTGGACGCGCTTCTGCTCGCCGTCCGAGAGCGTCCCGAAGGTGCGCTCGGCGAGGTGCTCGAGCTTCCACTCGGACAGCACGCGGCGGGCGCGGCGCTCGTCGATCGCGTCGTAGCCCTCGTTCCAGCGGCCGGTGACGGCGTAGGCGGCGGTCATCACGACGTCGAGCACGCTCTCGCCGGCCGGGAGGCGGCGCGCCATCGCGGTCGAGGCGTAGCCGATGCGCGGGCGCAGCTCGAACACGTCGACCCGGCCGAGGGTCTCCTCGAGCAGGTGCGCGGCACCGGTCGAGGGGTAGTTCTGCGCGGCGGCGATCTGCAGGATCGAGGTCTTGCCCGCCCCGTTGGGGCCGAGGATCACCCAGCGCTCGTCCTCGGCCACGTCCCACGACACGTGGTCGAGGATCCGCTTGCCGTTCCGGACGAAGGACACATCGACGAACGAGACAACGCTGGGCATGGGAGCCATTCTAAAGGAGGCGGCCGGGAGGCTCAGACGAGCGAGTCGTAGATCGCCCGGGTGTCCCGCGCGATCTGCGTCCAGCTGAAGTGGCTCTGCGCGCGCTCGCGGCCCGCGGCGCCCATCCGCTTCGCGGTCTCCGGGTCGGCGACGACCTCGGCGAGGGCGGCGGCCAGGTCGGCGACGTAGCGCTCCGGGTCCACGGGGGTGCCGGTGCCGTCGGTGACCTGCTCGATCGGGACGAGACGGCCGGTCACGCCGTCGTCGACGACCTCCGGGATGCCGCCGGTCGCCGTCCCGACGACCGCCGCACCGCAGGCCATCGCCTCGAGGTTGACGATGCCGAGGGGCTCGTAGATCGAGGGGCAGACGAACGTGGTCGCGTTCGTCAGGACCGCGGAGAGCTGGTGGCGCGGCAGGTGCCGGTCGATCCAGACGACGCCGGTGCGCTCCTCCTGGAGGCTGCGGACGAGGGAGGTGACCTCGGCCATGATCTCGGGGGTGTCGGGGGCGCCCGCGCAGAGCACGAGCTGCACCTCGGGAGGCAGGGTCGCCGCGGCGCGGAGCAGGTAGGGCAGGCCCTTCTGCCGGGTGATGCGGCCGACGAAGACCACGGAGGGGCGCGAGGGGTCGATGCCCAGCTCGGCGAGGACGGCCTCGTCCTCGACCGGGTGCCAGGCGTCGAGGTCGATGCCGTTGTAGACCACGTGGACCTTCGCCGGGTCCAGGGCCGGGTAGGAGCGGAGGATGTCCTCGCGCATGCCGCCGGACACCGCGATCACGGCGTCGGCGTTCTCGTACGCCTCCCGCTCGATCCAGCTCGAGACGCGGTAGCCGCCGCCGAGCTGCTCGGCCTTCCACGGACGCAGCGGCTCGAGGCTGTGCGCCGAGACCACGTGCGGGATGCCGTGCAGGAGCTGGGCGAGACGCCCCGCGGCGTTGGCGTACCAGGTGTGGGAGTGGACCAGGTCGGCCCCCGCCGCGTCCTGCGCGATCTGCAGGTCGACCCCGAGGGTCTGCAGCGCGCCGTTCGCCTCGGCGAGCTCCGCGGGGACGGAGTACGCGAACGTGCCCTCCTCCTCGCGCGGCGCGCCGAAGCAGCGCACCACGACCTCCAGGTCGCTGCGCAGCGCCTTGGTGAGCTCGGCCACGTGGACACCGGCTCCCCCGTACACCTCGGGCGGGTATTCCTTGGTCAGCAGATCGACTCGCACCCCCGAACCGTAGTACAGGGCGCTCCCCCGGCGACAGCCGGGGTCCACGGGGAAGCCCGAGCCCCTACTGTGGTGCCATGCAGTCAAAGAAGATCTTCGGCATCGTCCTCGCCGGCGGCGAGGGAAAGCGCCTCATGCCCCTCACGGCGGACCGGGCCAAGCCCGCGGTGCCGTTCGGCGGGCAGTACCGGCTGATCGACTTCGCGCTGTCCAACCTGATCAACTCCGGTCTCACTCAGATCGTCGTGCTGACGCAGTACAAGTCGCACTCGCTCGACCGCCACGTCTCGCAGACCTGGCGCCTCTCCGGGCTCCTGAACTCCTACGTCGCCTCGGTCCCCGCGCAGCAGCGCCTGGGCAAGCGCTGGTTCAGCGGCTCGGCCGACGCGATCCTGCAGAGCCTCAACCTGATCCGCGACGAGAAGCCCGACATCGTCGTCGTGGTCGGCGCCGACCACGTCTACCGCATGGACTTCTCGCAGATGATCGACGCGCACATCACGTCCGGTGCGAAGGCGACCGTCGCGGCCATCCGCCAGCCGATCGAGCTCGCGGACCAGTTCGGCGTCATCCAGCTCGCCGGTGACGAGGCGGGCGACGGCATCGTCCCGACGATGATCTCCGAGTTCCTCGAGAAGCCCAAGGACGCCGTCGGCCTGGCCGACTCCCCGCACGAGGTCCTCGCCTCCATGGGCAACTACGTCTTCGACGCGGACGCCCTGATCGACGCGGTCATCCGCGACGGCGAGTCCTCCACGTCGGACCACGACATGGGCGGCGACATCATCCCCGACTTCGTCGCGCGCGGCGAGGCCGGCGTCTACGACCTCAAGCTCAACGACGTCCCCGGCTCGACCGACCGCGACCGCTACTACTGGCGGGACGTCGGCACCATCGACTCCTTCTTCGAGGCCCACCAGGACCTCATCTCGGCGCTGCCGGTCTTCAACCTCTACAACCAGCAGTGGCCGATCTTCTCGTCGCAGCTGAACTCCCCTCCGGCCAAGATCGTCCGCGACGGCAAGGGCAACATGGGATCGACGGTCGACTCGGTCGTCTCGCTCGGCACCGTGATCTCGGGCGCGCACATCGAGCGCAGCGTCGTCGGGCCCTGGACGGTCATCGAGTCGAACGCGACGGTCACCGACTCGGTGGTCTTCGACAAGGTCCGCATCGGCCCGGACGCGCTGGTCGTCCGCGCTATCCTCGACAAGGACGTCGTCGTCGAGCCCGGTGCTCGAGTCGGCGTGGACCACGACCGCGATCGCGAGCGCGGGTTCACCGTCACCGAGTCGGGCATCACCGTCGTCGGCAAGGGCGTCGTCGTCCACCCGTAGCACCCCCGCGGGTCGAGCTCTGCGCCCCGGCGCGCCCACCCGACCGATCGGACCGGCCCATGAGTGAGCGTCCTGCGACGCCTGCCCGCTTCCTCGTCGTCCTCGACGCGGACTCCACCCTCCTCCAGGACGAGGTGATCGAGCTCCTCGCGGTGCACGCCGGCTCCGAGGAGCGCGTCGCCGCCGTCACGGAGCGGGCGATGCGCGGCGAGCTCGACTTCGGCGAGAGCCTCCGCGAGCGGGTCGCCACTCTCGCCGGGGTCCCGGAGTCGGTGCTCCCCGATGTGAGCTCAGGCGTCCGCGTCACGCCCGGCGCCGCCGAGCTCGTGGCCGGCGTCCACGCCGCTGGCGGCCGCATCGGTGTGGTGTCCGGAGGGTTCCACGAGGTCCTCGACCCGGTCGCCGGTGCGCTCGGCCTCGACTTCGTCCGGGCCAACCGCCTCTGCTGCGGGGACGGCCTGCTGACCGGAGCGGTCGACGGGGCGGTCATCGACGCCGCGGCCAAGGCGGAGGCGCTCCGAGAGTGGGCGGCGGTCTCGGGCGTCCCGCCGCAGCGCACGATCGCCGTCGGCGACGGTGCGAACGACCTGGAGATGATGGCGGTCGCCTCCCTCGCGGTCGCCTTCAACGCCAAGCCCCTGGTGCGCGAGCGCGCCGACCTCGTCGTCGGCGGCCTCGACCTGTCGCAGCTGCTGCCCGTCCTCGGCCTCCGCGGCTGAGGCCCGCCTCCCCCGGCCTCAGGAAGGTCAGCGGCCCGCGATCGCGACGAGTCCGGCGCAGCCGAGCGCCAGCGCCCAGCTGACGAGCGAGCCCACCAGGAAGTACTCCGCCTTCTCGCCGCTGCCGCCGTCGCGGGAGATCTCGGGGAAGCGCACGATCCCCTTGGCCGCGAGCACGGCACCGGCGAGGCCGATCGCTCCGGCGAGCGTGAGACCGGCGATCAGCAGCCGCTCCAGCGGTCCGATCGTGCGCCCGCCCTGGAGGTCCGGCAGGCGGGCGTCGGCCGGCTCCCGACGCGCGAACCGCTCGCTCCAGCGCGGACGCGGCGCGGGCTCGGCCTGCGGGAGCTCGCGGAACAGCGCCGCCCGCACGATCACGTTGCCGCTCTCCAGCAGGAAGAGCCCGGCTCCGACCGCCAGAGCGAGCTGCTCGATCGGAGGGAGCGTGCTCGCGACGATGGTCGGCGCGAGCGGCCCCGTCGGGACGCCGACGGCGCGGTCGACAGCGGTCAGCACCAGGACCGCCGCGACGAGGGCGACGGCCGGACGCAGACCCCCGGGCGGCCGCGCGTTCTCGACGGTCGTGGTCGTCAGCAGCCAGGCTCCGGCCAGGACGACGACGATCGCCGCACCGAGCGGCGGGGCTCCGGCGAGGAGCGCTGCGGTCACGGCTGCGGCGGCGAGCACGGGGATCGCGAGGAGGGCCGCACGGCGGCGGAGGTGCGTGCGCGCGAGGTCGCCGAGGCCGATCACGGCGAGCAGCAGCGCCGTCAGCACGTCTCCTCCAGCAGGCGCGCGCCGGCGAGGAGGGCGCCCGCTCCCGCGCGCCGCAGCGCCTGCGAGACGGCGGGCTGCGAGATCGACTCCTGCTCGCCCAGCTCCTTCTGCGACGCTCCGCGCAGGCTCCCCAGCACGAGTCGGCGATCGCGCGCGCTGAGCGCTCCGACCAGCGCGTCGCGGGAGAGGAGGTAGGCGTTGACGGCCGCCTCGCCGGAGTCCCCGTCGGCGTCCCCGGCGACGAACCATCCGCGGGCTGTGGGCACGGCACCGTCCTCGAGCGCGTGGGCGCGATCGATGGCCTCGCGCGCGCGCCACCAGCCGGACCCGTCCTCGAGGTCCCCGGCGATCCCCGACCCGACTACCCGCACCTCGCCCAGGCCGATGCCCGCGCGGCAGTCGACGCCGGCCGGGAGCGAGAGGCGCGCCTGCAGCGTCGCCCGGAGCGCGGCGTGGACGGAGGGGTAGATCGCCTGGAACTCGTCGCCGACCGTCGGGTGCAGGGGCTGGATCGCCGGGACCGCGGCCTCCACCTCGGCGAAGCCCCGCTCGATCTCGCGCTGAGCACCCGCGCGGTCGACGAGGGAGCGGGAGGTCACCAGATCCAGGAGCACGGCGACGACATCGGAGGAGGTCATCGCATAAGCCTAGAGCTTATATCCGTCGGATATAAGCCCAGGGCTTATCGGTCAGTGGCCCATCCCGAGGCCGCCGTCGACCGGGATCACGGCACCCGAGATGTACGCCGCCTCGTCGCCGGCCAGCCAGCGCGTGACCTTCGCGACCTCGGCAGCGGTGCCGTAGCGGGCGAGCGGGATGCTCTTCCGGTACTCCGCCTGCTGCTCCGGCGAGAGCTCCGCGGTCATGTCGGTCTCGATGAAGCCGGGAGCGACGACATTGGCGGTGATGTTGCGGGCGCCGAGCTCGCGGGTCAGCGAGCGGGCGAAGCCCACGAGGGCGGCCTTCGACGAGGAGTAGTTGATCTGGCCCGGCGACCCGTAGAGGCCGACCACGCTGGAGATGAGGACGACGCGGCCGAAGCGCTGCTTGAGCATCCCCTTCGATGCGCGCTTGACGACGCGGAACGCCCCGGTGAGGTTCGTGTCGACGACGGACGTGAAGTCCTCCTCCGTCATGCGCAGCAGCAGGGTGTCGCGGGTGATGCCCGCGTTCGCCACCAGGATCTCGACCGGGCCCAGCTCGGCCTCGACCTGCGTGAACGCGGCGTCGATGGAGGCGGCGTCGGTCACGTCCGCGACGACGGTGAGGGAGCCCTCCGGACCGGAGCCCGAGCGCGCGGTCACGGCGACCCGGTGACCGGCGGCCACGAACTCCTGGGCGATGGCGAAGCCGATCCCCCGGTTGCCCCCGGTGACGAGGACGGTGCGCGGCGTGGTCATGGTGTCCCTCCTGCCGGCGCTCGTGCGGCGCCGGGCGACCCGTACATCCTAGAGGCGCGTCGCGCAACAGATTCCGGGATGAGGCCCTCCCGGCCTGCACCCGCCCGCCGCGACGTAGGCTTGCAGGGCTGTGAAACCACGCGAGACACTCACCTCCCTACCGCCGTCGCCGAGCGCCGAGCGGCGCTCCCGCGCGATCAAGTACTCGATTGCCATGGGCATCAGGATGCTCTGCGTCATCTGCCTGCTCTTCGCCCACGGCTGGTGGCTGCTGTTCTTCGCCATCGGCGCCGTGGTCCTGCCCTACTTCGCCGTCGTGCTGGCCAACGTCGGCAGTGCGGGCGAGCGCGGCAACGTCGAGCGGCCGGGTGCGATCGTCCTCTCCCGGCCGGTCCCCCCGCCC